>DATFWH010000121.1:0-3366 GCA_035259465.1 Binatia bacterium | reverse complement strand
GACTCCGAGTCGTCGGGGCTCGACGCCAGCACCTCGCGGAACTTCTGCTCGGCTTCCCTCGTCTTGCCGATTTTCGCGAGCGCGACGCCGAGCTTGCGGCGGAGCTCGACGTTCGTCCGCTTGAGCCTCAGCGCCCGCGCGTACGCGTCGGCCGCTTCCGGCCACGCGTCCATCTGGCGGCAGGCCTCGGCGAGCGCGACGTACAGAGCGTCGGTTTTTTCGCCTTTGTCTCTGGCGCGCTCGAGCAGCGTCCGCGCCTGCGGCGCGTCGTTTTTCTCCAGCGCCAGACGCCCCTCGGCGAGGAGAATCTTTTGATTCTCGGGCGCGAGCTTTTTGGCCTGCGCGAGCCATTTCTCCGCTTCGGCCGCGTCGTGGCGGAAGAGCGCGATATTGGCGAGCCCGAGATAAGGCTGATAATCCTTGAGCCCGAGCTGGATCGCCTTCCGGTAAACGGTTTGCGCCTCGCTTAGATAGAAGTCGCCGGAGAGTGCGAGGATCGCGCCGACGGTCTGCGGCGACTTTTCCATCGCCTGCATCGCCGCCTTCAGCGCCTCGGGGTTTTTCTCCGCCTCGAGCAGGATGTGCGTCTTCAGGACGTAGAAGCTGGCGTTGTTGGGCTCGAGCTCGATCGCCTTCTGCACTTCTTCGAGCGCCTTGCTGTGCCAGCTGTTCGCCTCGTGCGCCTGCGCGAGATAAAAGTGGCGCATCGCCTCTGGGATCGGGGCGTCGAGCCACGGCGGGGCGCTCAAGTACGGCGTCATCAGCTTGCGATTGAGCTCCGAGGTCGCCCGGCCGAGGCTCTTCGGCGCGGAGAACTCGAGCTGCGCGCCGTCGTCGGTGTTGAACGACGCGCCTTCGGCGAACGCGACAGCGCCCTGCCGCCCCATGCGATAAAAGCCCAGGACGGCGTACGGGTCGCTGAGGCCCAGATCTTCGAAGTCGGATTTGAGTATCTCGTTTTTCGCGAAAAGCTCCTTCAGCTCGGGATAGCGGAAGACCTGCTCCTGCATCGTGCCGACCATCAGGAAGTCGCTCTCCTTCATGCCCCAGACGGTGACGTAGGGAAACGCGTCGGTGAAGGTGTGAAAGACCATCTTAAAATCGTCCGGCGACATCGAGTAGTTGTGAAACCACTGCGCGAAAACGCCGTCCGGCTTCAGCTTCGATTTGACGACCGAGTAAAACTCGCGCGTGTAGAGATTCGCGATGCCGGCGATCCACGGGTTCGACGGCTCGGCGGCGATCACGTCGTACTTTTTCGGCGTCGCGAGAATATAGTTGCGGCCGTCGGTCGGAATCAGATGGACCTTGGGATTCTCGAGGATCTTGCCGTTCTTGTCGTTGAAGAAGGTCGTCGCCTCGCGCATCGCTGGCTCGATCTCCAGGATTTCGACCTCTTTGAACGGGAACGCAGCGACCGCGCGCGATGTCATGCCGGTGCCGAGGCCGATGACAGCCGCGCGCTCGCCGCCCTTGGGCCGGAACAGCATCGGGATGTAGCCCGTCATGAGCTGGCTGAGCGCGTCGCCGTACGAGCCGTCGATCTTCCCGTTGGTGCGGAAGTATTTATACTCGCTGCCCGCGCTTCGGTGCACGCTGACGGTGGCCGTCAGCCCCTCCTTATAAAAGAGGATGTCGTCGCGGCGCATCTCCTCGACGCGGAGCGAGTCGGTGTGCAGGCTCTCGTAGCGGTCGCTGTAGACGGTGACGCCGCTCGTCATGACGCTCCGGTCCCAAGCCGGCGTGCCGATATAGATGAGCACGATCCCGGCGAGCACGGCGGCGCCGATCGCCACACGCGGCGCCTGCGACAGGCGCGGGTCGGCGACCATGAGCATCGAGCCGATCAAGAGGTTTAAAACGACCGCCAGGATGATCGAATTCTGCACCCCGATATACGGGATGAAGATGAAGCCGCCGGCGAACGCGCCGATGATCGCGCCGAGCGTGTTCGCCGCGTAAGACGTGCCGACGCTCGCGCCGACGCGGTAGAGGCTCTGGGTGAAGAGCCGCGCGACCAGCGGGAACGTCATGCCGAGGAGCAGCGTCGGCACGAACATCACCATCGCCGAGGTCAATACCTGGATCGCGAGAAAGAGGTTGAAGGAATCGCCGAAGCCCAGCATCAGGCGCAGGAAAATCAGCGGCAGCTTGCCGAACAGCGGGATCGTGGCGAGCGCGGTGAGCCCTACGAGGATCTCGATGATTCCGAAGGTCGTGAGGCGCACCTCGCGGTCGCCCATCAAACGGCCGTAGAGAAAGCCGCCGATGGCGAGGCCCACGAGAAAAGTCACCAGCATCGTCGTGAACGAATAGATCGAGCTGCCGATCACGAGCGTGAGCGCGCGCGTCCAGGCGTTCTCGTAGACGAGCGCCGCCATGCCCGACAGGCCGAACGAGACGAGCAGAATCCAGTCGAGGCTCGACCGCTCGGCGGCGATCTCCGCGGACGGCGCAGCCTCTTCCGCGGCCGGCGCGGCGGCCGCGGCTTTATCGCGCAGCCGGTCGACGATGAAGATGACGAGCGCGATCGCGAGGTTCATCCCGGCGGCGATGAAAACCGTGCGGCGCATGCCGAAGGTGGGAATCAAAAAGTAGCCCGAGATCGCGCACCCGAGCACGGCGCCGAGCGTGTTCGTGCCGTAGAGATCGCCGACGCGCCGGCCGATCTGCGCGTAGCTCCGCACGAAAAACCGGCTCAAGACCGGCAGCGTCGCGCCCATCAGCATCGTCGGCAGCACGAGCAGGAAGAACGAGAGCACAAACAGCATCAGGTTGAACACGAACGGCAGGGACTCGTTCAAGTGATACAGCGGGATGTAGATATGCCGGCCGACCTGGAAGAGCCAGGGCACGGCGATGCCGTAGAGGCCGACGCCGGCTTCGAGGATGCCGTAGAGCAGGAAGTCGTTCTTGCCCCGGTCGGCGATGCGGCCGAAGAGGTAGCTGCCGACGGCGAGGCCGGCCATGAACGCCGCGAGCACGGTGGCGATCGCGTACGTTGTGTTGCCGAAGATCTGGGTCAGCATGCGCGTCCAGACGACCTCGTAGATGAGGCCGGCGGCGCCGGAAAGAAAAAAGCAGAGAAACGCTATCGTTAGCAGCGCGCCCTCGCGCGTGCGGCTAAACCCGCTCGGCATATCCATCCTTATAAAGGCCCTCCGGTGAAAGTATCCCGCACTGATATCAGCCCTATACCAAGGTGTAAAGAGAGCGCGACTGCGACTCGACGCGTCTCGGTGGTTGAAGGGAGAGGGCTTGTGTCATACAACGATTAGACGTTTCGAACGGCGTTTCAAGGAGGAACGATCATGCCCAAGGACATGCGCACGTGGATCGATGAGCTCGACCGCGCCGGCGAGCTTA
>DATFWH010000120.1:0-2114 GCA_035259465.1 Binatia bacterium | reverse complement strand
GGTTTTTCGCCGGACGGCCGTTATCCCGTCGAAATTCGATTTCTGTTTGCGCGTCAATCCAGTTCCGCGAGCCACTCGGCGCTCATTCCCTCGCGCGAGAACCACTCGATGGTTCGCTTGAGGCCGTCGTCGAGGACAACGCGCGGCGTTACGCCGAGGATCTCGCGCATCTTGCGGATGTCGGGCACTCTGCGGCGAATGTCTTCATAGCCGCGGCCGTACGCTTCGACCTCCGGTACGAAGACGGTTGAAGCGCGCTGGCCGGAGAGACGGATCATCCTGCGGGCCAAATCGAGGATCGTAATTTCTTCGTCCGATCCGATGTTGATGACTTGACCGACGGCCTCTTTTTTGAGGCCGGCCGCGATCGTAGCCCGGATCGCGTCGTCGATATAGGTGAAGCAGCGCGTCTGGCGGCCGTCGCCGATTACGCTGAGCGGCGCGCCGCGCAGCAGCTGGCCGAGGAAAATCGCCATGACGCGTCCTGCATTGACGCGGTCGAGCCTCGGGCCGTACACGTTGAAATAGCGTGTGACGACTACGGGCAGCCCTTGTTTCGCGAAGGCGAAACAGAAATGCTCGCCCACGGCTTTCGAAGTCGAGTAGCTCCAGCGGTCGACTTTGGTCGAGCCGAGAACCCGGTCGGCGTCTTCGGCGAACGGCACGACGGAATTTTTGCCGTACACTTCGGACGTGGAGGTGAAAACGACTTTCTTCCGCTCTTTCGCCGCCGCGGCGAGAATCTTTTGCGTTCCGTTCACGTTGACGTTCAGTACCTGGTAGGGATCGCTCACGTAATGCTCGACGCCGACAACGGCGGCCATGTGATAGATCACGTCGCACCAAGTGACGAGCGATTCGACCAGGCCGCAGTCGAGAACCGAGCCGCAGACATAGCGGAATTTTCGGTTGCCGGCATGATGCCGGACTTTGAGGTCCGAGGCGATGTCGAGCACCGTGACTTCATCGCCTCGCTGCAAAAGGGCGTCGGCCAGATGCGATCCGACGAAACCCGCGCCGCCCGTGATTAAAAAACGCATTCTCCGTTGTCTCCTTGCGTCGCCGGATGGATGGAATCCCGGCGCCGATTCATGTTGTCGATGGAAACGGTACGCTAGGAACAAGAAGCGTCTTCGGCCTCAAAGCAGAAGCACGGATGCAAAGGTATGGGGCGAGAGCCTCCGGTCGAAAACAACGTGCAACAGCGGTTGCTGCAGGATGACTTGCGTGGCGGAAACGTCCAACGTCGGCGCGGGGTGGGAAGCAGGGTCCGCTTTCTTGTGCTCTTCCAATACGGCATCGAGCGGCGCCGGCTTGCGTTGCGGCGCGGCGCGTTTCCATACCAGCACGCTCGCGATGCGGCGCTGTTTGCGGGTGTGATTGGAGGCGTTCGTGGGTACGGTTACGACAAACGCGAAAATAAGGGCTGCCGAGAGGGCGATGAGGGCTCTATGCATGGCGTTTTATGCCGGTGATTCGAGTGTACCGCTGAGCCGTGCGAAGTCAACAGCCTGTAGCGCCGAAAAATCCAGCGGGCGCGGGGATTTTTCGGCTTGCGCCGAGTGGAAAGTTGCTTTAGCATGAGGCTTTCGATGCGCAAAATCCTCGCTACTCTCGCTTTCGCGGCCGGCGCCTTCCTGCTGTTTTTCGCCGCCGCGGTTTTCGCCTTCTATCACATGATTCAAGTCGGCGAGCTCCGCCGGTTTCTCGTCGGAGAGTTCGAGGCGCGCAGCGGCCTCAAGCTCGAGATCGGCGCGGCGGAGGTCGAGATCGGCCGCGTCCTCGGCGTCTCGTTTCGCGATCTGGCGCTCAAAAGCGCCGACGGCACGATGACCGTCGTCGCGGCGCCGAAGGCGCTCGTCCGCGTCGCGCTGCTGCCGCTGTTTCAGCGCCGGATCGTCTTTTACGCCGTGCATCTCGACCGGCCGCGCGCGGAGATCGTCCGCGACGAGCGCGGTAAAATCCCCTGGCTGGATTTGTTGTTGAGCCTGCCGTTCCACCGCCAGCAGAGCGAATTGTCTCTCGATCTGCGCGAGCTGCGCATCGATGGCGGCGAGATTCTTTTCACCGACCGGTCGGGCGCCAAGGAGCCCGTCGAGACGCGCTTTCAAACG
>DATFWH010000119.1:0-10688 GCA_035259465.1 Binatia bacterium | reverse complement strand
CTCGCTGGAATCATACTTGATAATGCTTCGCGTCTGCGGGCTGTAGAAGTAAACTTCCGTCCGATAAAAGTTGCGGACGCCGACGAAGATCCGGATTTCTCTTTCGATGCGATACGCCGAAAAAGTCCCCGCCGGGGTGACGACGTTTTCCATGCCGGTGACCCAGCTGCGCGTCCCGCGCCACTTGTGATCCCAAAATTCGCTACCGCGCCAATCTTTACCGACCCACAGCGGAAAGTTGAAGTATTGGGGTTGCGCGCGAGCGACGGCTTCGGTCGGCACCAGGACGGCGAGCGGATTTGGGTCCGCAGTGATCTCGGCGGCTTTGCCGGAATTCGGGTGGAAAATCTTTGGCTCGCCGTTGCGGACGGCGATCTCAAACTCGCCGTTAACAAGATTGGACTTCCAAACTCCGCTGTATGTCCGATGGACGACGCGGTATTTCCACGAGCTTGCTTCCGAGTAGCTGGGAGCCGGAACTTGCTGCGCACCGCTGGGCGGCACGCTCGTTGGGATGCAAGCCGAGAGACAAAGGAGCAGGAGAACCCACGACAATGCAATAGTGCGCGTCATAGTGAGGCTGTATACAACGGCCTCTGCATTTCGCGCAAGCAAGTTTCGAAGAAATGATCGCGATTCAGACGTTGGTCGTATATTTACGCCACCTTCAGGTTCATCGCGCCGATCCCTTCGATCTCGGCTTTCATCGTGTCGCCGGGCTTGAGCTGCTGCTGGAATTCCGGCGAGTCGGGGTTGCCGGTGGCGATCAGGTCGCCGGGAAGCAGCGTCGATACCTGCGAGAGAAAGCTCACGAGCTCGGCGACGCCGTTGACCATGGCGTCGGTGCGCGCCGACTGGCGCAGCTCGCCATTGACCCACAGGCGCATCTCGAGGTTCTCGGGATCGCTGATCTCGTCCAGCGTGGTGATCCACGGTCCGACGGGCGCGAACGTCTCGAAGCCCTTGCGCACGCAGCGGCTGCCGGGCAGGCCCTTGCCCGAGCCGTACGAGCGCGCGGTCATGTCGAGGATGATCGTATAGCCGAAGATGGCGTCGAACGCTTCTTCCTTCTTTAAGTTTCGCGCTTTCTTGCCGATGACGACGCCGAGCTCGAGCTCCGGAAAGACGTTACCCGCTCCCGGCGGAATCACCACGGCCTCCTCGGGGCCGATAATGGCCGACGGCGGCTTCAAAAAACATTTCTCGAGAATTTCCGACGGCGTCGCGGTATCGGCTTCGCCGCGCCCGCGCGCGTCGCCGAGACCCTTGCTGCCGCGCTTATAGTTCGTCGCCGCCGCCCAGAGCTTCGACGGATTCTCGACCGGCGCCTTGAGCTTATCGGCCTCGAGCGGCGCGCGCCTGCCCTTCTCGGCCGCCGCCGCGATCGACGCGCTAAGCTCGCCGTAGCGCGCGATCAGCTCGATCATCGTCGTCCCCTTCGGCAGCGCGTCGCCGAGCAAAATCATCTCGTTGTTTTTGACGATCGCGAGCTGATCGGGTCTCACGGATGCGAACTTCATTCTGCGTTCTCCTTTGATGCGAGTTTATTTCGCCTTGAGCCGCTCCGCCTCTTCGAGCGCGGTGCGCTGCATCACGGCGTGGAGGTCAACCGACGTGAGCGCGCAGTACTCCATGCCGTAAGTGGGCCGCTCCTCGGCGAGTCCGTCTTCGAGCAGGCGTTGCAGCACCGTGCGGTTGAATTGCCCGTGGCCCATCACGCCCTCCTCGTGCTCTTCGAGGTCGGCTTCGTGATGGGTCGAAAAATAGGTCGCCTGCTCCTTCGAAAAGCCGTAGTGCGTGGTCAGCGCCTTGAACCAGTCGCCGGCCCAGTGGCCGATGCGCTCCTCGGTCGTCACGCACGAATACCATTCGGCCGCGGTGCCCTCGAACATGACGCCGCGCATGAAATCGATCTTGGCGCGAAACTCGGACAGCAGCGGCTGGGTGAAAACTTCTTCTTCGCTGATGCCAAGCGCTTTCGCGGTCTGCATCATGACCAGATAGTGTCCGGGCGGCTTCGGGTGCATAAATTCGTCGGCGATCTTCTCGCCGAGCGGCGCCATCAGCTCGCGGTGCGTTTTGAAGAATGTCAGGAAGCGCTGATACGAGCAGGCGGTGAGCGTGTTGATCTCGATCGTCCACGCGCCCCAATTTTTGAAGAAAAGACGCATCGTCGACAGCGGCAGCTTGCCGCTCATGAGCTGCTGCATGAACGGCGAGCGCGTAACGCGCTCTTCCCAGCGCGCGGCGACCTTGCCGTAGAGCTCGTCGACGGCGGCCTTCGCTTCCGCCGGCGTCATTTTCATTCCCGGTGTGATTTTCATCGCGTCACTTCCCGTGCGTCGAAATGCCGCCCGTTCTGTATAGACCGAAGCGGGCTTATTGTCGAATGCCCAGTTCTTTTTGCGCTTGCCGAAGCAGCGTGAAATCGCGCACCTCGGCGAGCGGCTTCCTGCCTTCGGTCAGGCGCTCCCACTCATAGTCGGTAATTTCGCCGCTGCGCGCGAGCGAGACGATCTCCAGCTGATAAGAATGCGCCGCCACTTCCGGCGACTGGCTCAGCCAGCGCATCATGATCTGGATCGTCTCGGGCCGGTTCTCGAAAACGAACCGGTGCGCCTTGAGCAAAGCGCGCAAAAACTGCTTCACAACCTGGGGCTTCTCCTGAAGATATCTGACGCCGACCGCCACGCCCGACGTCGGCAGCGCGTATTTCACATCCTCGGGCCCGCCGAGGACATTGAAGCCCTCTTCTTTCAGCATCATGTCGTGCGGCGACGAGATCGAGCTCGCGTCGACCAGCCCGGTGCGGAGCGCCTGGGCGCGCATCGGCGCGTCGCCGACGGCGATCGGCTGCACCAGCGCGGGATTGAAGCCCTTCGATCGCATGATTTCCTCCGCCGCGGTCTGATCGGTGCCGAGCAGAGTCGAGACGGCGATCTTCTTGCCTTTCAATTCCTGCACGTCTTTGATCTCGCGACGCGTGACCAGGAAGTGCTCCGATTTTTTGACCGAAACGGCGGCGAACTTGAGCGGCAGCCCCTGGATCACCCCGCGCAGCGTGCTGCCGAACGTCGTGGTTAAGTCGAGATCGCCGTTCATCACCGCCATCGCGCCGAGGCGTGGATTGACCTGGATCATCTCGACCTCGAGCCCTTCTTCCCTGTAGAAGCCCTTGACCGCCGCGAGCTGAAAGGGCGTCACCGAGTTGCTGCGGCTGGAATAGGAGAGGCGGATTTTCTGCGCCTGCGCGCGCGCCGCCGGCGCCGATGCGACCGAAAGCAGGATAGCAGACGTAAGGATAAACAGCCGCGCGCTCAATGCTTGATGCCCATGAGCTGCTGGTAGGTCTTCATCGCCTCGCTGTAATCGCCGATCAGCTTGACGAAATGCAGGTTGCCGCCCGCGATCAGGTCGTCGATCGCTTTGGCCGGCGTCTTGACGTTTTTACGCAGCGGGATTTTCCCGCCGCGCACGAGCGCCTGCTGTCCTTCGGGCGAGAGAATGAAGTCGACGAACAGCTTGGCCGCGGCCGGATGCGGCGAGTTCTGAGCGACGCCGATGGTCGACAGCGTCGCGAAGGTCGGCGCGCTCGGGAGGAAGTCGACGGGCGCGCCCTTTTTCTTCAGCTCCTCGACCTTCGAGACCTGCATGAAAATCACGATCGGGTATTCGCCCGCAGCGAGCAGGTTGCTCGTGTGCGTGTATCCCTCGACCGGCCGGACGTCCTGCCGGTGGAGCCGCTTGAGGAAGGCGCGCGCCTGCTCCGCGCCGCGGAGGCTAACCATCCCTGTATACGGGTAAGGCACGCTGCTGTTGTTCGCCATCTGGCCCTTGAATTCGGGGCTCAGATAGTCGTCGTAGTTTTTCGGCGCCTTCGCCCGCGCGACCATGCGCGTGTTGTAAGCGGTGATGAGGAAATCGGTCGTGATGCCGACCCAGAAGCGCTCCGGATCCACGCTGCCGTCAATCAGCGCCTTGCTTTCCGGCGAGTCGTAGCGGGCGAGAATTTTCTGGTCCCGGTAAAAAGTCATCCCCTCCAGGCTGTTGCCGAGCACGTCGGCCTGCACCTTGCCGCTGCGGGCTTCGAGCATCACGCGCGCGGCCTGGCGCGACGAGGCGAGATAGACGTGCTGGAAGTTGATGAACGGATATTTCTCCTTCGCCGCCTTGTGCAGGACCTCGAAGACGGGAACGGACATGGTGGAGTAGAACACCACCTCGCCCTCTTTGCGCGCCTGCTCGATGAGACTTGGATTCTGCGCGCGGGCCGCGGCCGGCGCGAGCGCCGCGGCGAAAACGATTGCGGCACCGATCGATTTGTACCGTCGCACGATGGAATCCATAAAGCCTCCGGAGCCAGGTGTTTGCTTACAACCGGCACGGGCAGGAACATCGGTCCAGCGCCTTTCTTAGGCCCAACCTTCGCGCCTGTCAATCTCGCCGAGTGGAAACGCGCATATCCGTATGTTATAGAAAAATTTGGTTCCATAAGTCCTTCTCGATCACACGGAGTCTCCACGCGATGAAGCGTCCCGAACCTCTGGAAATTTTTCAGCCCACGTCTCTCAAAGAAGCGAGCGCGCTTGTCAAAGCACAGGGTTCCGGCGGGCGTTTCCTCGCCGGCGGCACCGATCTCGTGATCGCCGTAAAGGAAAAGGGCTACAAGCCTAAGTACGTCGTCGACTTGAAGCGCATCCCCGGTCTGACGGGAATCCGCGAGGAGAAGGACGGGTCCGTGACGATCGGCGCGCTCACGACGATGCGCGAGGTCGAGACCTCGCCGGTCGTGCTGAAGAAATATCCGTTTCTCGCGCGCAGCGCGGCGGAAGTCGGCTCGGTGCAGATCCGCAACCGCGCCACGATCGGCGGCAACATGGCGAACGCGACACCGTCGGCCGACGTCGCGCCGGCGCTGATCGCGCTTGAAGCGAAGGCGCAGATCGCCGGGCTCACCGGCGAGCGCGCGATCCCGCTCGAAGAGCTTTTCCGCGGCCCGGGCCAGACGAACCTGGCGCCGGAGGAGATTTTGACCGCGATCGTGATTCCGCCGATAAGCCCCGGCCTGCGCGGCGATTACATCAAATTCTCGCCGCGCGAGATGATGGACCTGGCTTACGTCGGCGTCGCCGTCGCTCTGGATTTGAACGGCGGCAAGCAATGCCGGAAGGCGCGCATCGCGCTCGGCGCCGTATCGCCCACGCCGATGCGTGCGCGCCGCGCAGAGGCGCTGCTGGAGAATCAAACGGTCACGGAAGAGTTGGCCGAAAAGGCGGGCGCCGAGGCCGCCGCGGAATCGAAGCCGATCAGCGACGTGCGCTCGTCGGCGGATTATCGAAGAGAAATGGTCCGCGTCAACACCAAGCGCGCGCTGCTCAACGCCGTCGCGGGCGAGCCCGCGTCGTGGGTCGAGCGCCGCGACCGCAGGTACTGAGACAATGAAGAAAAAGATTCAAATCACGCTCAACGGCAAAAAAACCGATCTCGAAGTCCCGGCGCACCGCTTGCTGCTCGATCTTCTGCGCGACGAGATCGGCCTTACGGGTACGAAGGAGGGCTGCGGCACCGGCGACTGCGGCGCCTGCACCGTTCTGCTCAACGGCAAGCCCGTCAACTCGTGCCTGATTTTCTCCGGCGAGCTCGACGGCGCGGACATCGTCACGATCGAAGGATTGAAGATCGGCCCGGAGCTGCATCCGGTGCAGCGCGCGTTCGTCCAGGACGGCGGCGTGCAGTGCGGCTACTGCACCTCGGGCATGCTGATGATGTCGAAGGCGCTGCTCGACGAGAACCCCGATCCGAGCGAGGACGACATCCGCTTCGCGATCTCCGGCAATCTCTGCCGCTGCACCGGCTACGCCAAAATCGTCAAGGCGGTGCAGGACGCCGCGCGCGAGCTGCGCGCGCGCCGTTCATAGTTTCGTCGGAAAATCGAACAAAGGAACTTCATGGATAATCTCACCGTCGTAGGAAAGCCGGTCACGCGCGTCGACGCGGACGAGAAAGTCACCGGGGAAGCCGTCTACGGCTACGATCTCGTCCTGCCGAACATGGTCTACGGCAAGATTCTTTTCAGCCCGAAGGCGCACGCGAAGATCAAGCGCATCGACACCGACAAGGCGCGGCGATATCCGGGCGTCGTCGCGATCGTCACCGGCAAGGACGCGCCGTGGATTCACGGCGAGTCGATCCGCGACAAACCTTTTCTCGCGCAGGACAAGGTCCGCTATATCGGCGAGCCGGTCGCGGCGGTGGCCGCGGTCGACGAGGACACAGCCGAGGCCGCCGCGCGCCTCATCGAAGTCGAGTACGAAGACCTGCCCGCCTACACTTCGCCGGAGGACGCCGCGCGGCCCGACGCCGTCGCGATCCATGAGAACTTCGCGAGCTATCGGAAAATGCCGTTCGTCACGCCCGGGATCGGCAACGTTTGCGAGCATTTCAAGCTCCGCACCGGCGACGTGGAGCAGGGCTTCCGCGAAGCGGACGTCGTGCTCGAAGAGAGCTACTCCGTGCCGATCATCCAGCACGCGGCGATGGAGCCGCACTCCGCGCACGCGCAGGTCGATCCCGCCACCGGGCGCGTGACGATCTGGGTCGCCAACGACGCGCCGTTCCGCGCGCTGCACGAGATAACCGAGGCGCTCGAGCTTCCCAAGGAAAAGGTGCGCTTCATCAATCCGCTCCAGGGCGGCGGCTTCGGCTCGAAAGGCGGCCTCAAGGTCGAGCCCGTCGCCGTGGCGCTCGCTTATAAGACGAACGGGCGGCCGGTGCGCGTCAAATTCAATCGCGAGGAGACTTTCATCTCCACGCTCACGCGCCACGGCGCGATCGTGCGGGTGAAGAGCGGCGTCAAGAAAAACGGCGCGATCACGGCGCGCGAGATGACGATCTACTGGAACGGCGGCGCGTACGCGGAAAAGAGCCCGACGGTCTGCATCCGCGGGAGCCTGCCCGCGCCGGGACCGTATAGAATTCCCAACGTCAAGGTGGACGGCTACGCCGTCTATACGAATCTGCCCGTCGCCGGCTCGTTCCGCGGCTACGGCATCCCGCAGGGCGCCTGGGCGGTCGAGCAGCATACCGATGAATTGGCGCGCCGCCTCGGCATGGACCCGCTCGCGTTCCGCATGCAAAACGTCTTCGCCGACGGCGACACCGCCTACTGGGGCGAAGAACTCCACAGCGTCGGGCTGAAAGAAACGCTCCAGAAAGCCGCCGACGCGATCGAATGGGGCAAAAAGGTCGACGGCATGCCCGGCTCGCGCGTGCAGGGACTCAAGATCGGCAAAGGTCTCGCCTGCATCCAGAAGCCGACGCGCTCGCCGACGACGTCGAGCGCTGGCGTCATCGTCAACGCCAAGGGCGAAGCCTCGGTCCTCGCCGGCACGGTCGAGATCGGCCAGGGCTGCAACACGATCCTCTGCCAGATCGCCGCCGAGGAATTGAAAATGCCGTTCGACAAGGTGCGCACGGCGCCGCTCGACACCGACGTGATCCCGTACGACGCCTCGACGACTTCCAGCCGCAGCACTTATCACATGGGCAACGCCGTCAAAGGCGCCGCGATCGACGCGCGCGAGAAGCTCGCCGAGCTTGCAGCGCCGATGCTGGAAGCCAAGAAGGAAGAGATCGCCTTCGCCGACGGCAAGATCTTTCTCAAGCATCAGCCGGAAATGGCGCTGCCGATCGGCGAAGTCGTGCGGCGGAAGCTCGGCCACGAGGGAAACGTGCGCGGCGACGCGTCATACACCTACGAGCTGGCGAAGGACCTTGATCTGGAGACCGGCCACAGCGACAACGCATCGGCCTTTTACATGTACGCGACGCAGGCGGCCGTCATCGCCGTCGACGAGGAGACCGGCCGCGCGCGGCTCTTGAAAATGGCCGCGGCGCACGACGTGGGCAAGGCGATCAATCCGCTCAACTGCGCCGCGCAGATCGAAGGCGGCCTCGCGATGGGCATCGGCTCGGCGCTGCACGAGCATCTCGTGATCGATCAGAGCGGCAAAGTCCGTAACCCGTCGTTTCTCGACTACCATCTCGTCACCGCGCTCGATCTGCCCGAGATGATTCCCATCATCGTCGAATGCCCCGAGCCCGAGGGCCCGTACGGCGCCAAAGGCCTCGGCGAGCCCGGACTGGCGCCGACTCCCGCCGCCATCGGCAACGCCGTCGCCGACGCGATCGGCGCGCGCGTGCACGATCTGCCGCTCAGCCCCGAGCGCATCTTCTGGGTCATTCAAGAAAAGAAAAAAGGCAAAGCGGCGTAGCCGCCGGGTTGCGGAGGCGCGATGAACAGACTGCTCGTATCGTTTTCGGCGCTGCTTTTCTCCTTAGCCGTGCTCTCGGCGCCGGCTTCGGCGCAAAAAGAGCCGCCCATCATGGTCGGCGTCGCCGGCATGTCGGCCGCGCTGATTCATCCTTTCATCGCCAAGGACTCGGGGATGTTTCAAAAATACGGCGTCGACGCGCGGCTCGTGCTCTTCGAGGGCGGCTCGCTGCTCGCGCAGGCCGCGATGGCCGGAGAAATAAAAATGTCGATCACTTCCGGCCCGGTTACGATCGCCTCGCGCTCCGCCGGCGCCGACACGATCGCCATCGCCGGATACATCAACACCCTGCCCTATAACCTGGTGACCAACAAAACGATCACGAGCCTCGAGCAGCTCAAAGGAAAAAAGATCGCGATCAGCCGCTTCGGCTCGAACACCGACACGGCGGTCCGGCTCCTGCTCGAGAAGGTCGGCCTCAATCCGAACAAGGACGTCACGATCATTCAAGTCGGCGCGCAGCCGACGCGCTTCCAGGCGCTTGTCGCCGGCACGATCGACGCGACGATCATCGCGCCGCCCTTCGACATCACAGCGAAGAAGCAGGGCTACAACGTGCTCGTCAATCTCGCCGAGCAGTCGCTCGCCTATCCGCAGCAGGTGGTCGAGACCACCGACCGCTTTATCCGCGAGAACCCGCAGGCGGTGAAAAATTATTTGAAGGGCTTCATCGGCGGCATCCACTACGCCCTGACGAACAAGGAAGGCGCGAAGAAAATCATGGCGAAGTATTTGAGGATTACCGATCCCGAGATCCTGGATGCGACCTACGCGAGCTACGCGCAGACGACCGACCGGCGCGCCTTCCCCAACATGCAGGGCTTCCGCTACGCCGTCGACGAGCTCGCCCGGCGCGTGCCGGCCGCGAAGGACAAGAAAGCCGAAGACTTCGTCAACATGCGGTTTTTGAACGAGCTGGAGAAGGAAGGCTTCTTCAAGGAGCTGTACAAGTAGATCGGGCGAGCGAACGAAACCGTCTAGACAAATCCCATCTTTCTTCCCCAGTTCTCGGGGTCTTTGAGGAAGTCGAGAATCTGCCTGGTCGCGTCGTCGCTGAGATATTTTTTTCCGCGGCCGGCGGCGAGGACGTGGTCCCAGTTGGCGAGCGCATGGGATGCGATGCCGTGCTCGGCGAGGTTAATTTTTCCCTCGTGCAGATTGAGCTCGTCCGAGCCGTATTCGAACACGCAGAGGCAATCCGTCATCTTCGAGCCGGCCCCGCGGATGCCGATATTGAAGCGGAGCTTGCTCATGCCGTCGGTGATCAAGTCTTCGACCAGCAGGACGCGCTTGTTCGCTTCGAGAATGCCCTCGATCTGCTTCGTGCCGCCGTAGCCCTTGGGCTGCTTGCGGATGTAGATCATCGGCTTGCCGAGTTTCTGCGACACGAGCGCGGCGTACGGGATGCCCGCGGTCTCGCCGCCGGCGACGACGTCGATCGCGTCGCGGCCGATCGCCGAGTCGGCCTTGCGCGCCATCTCGGCGATGATCGCTTCGCGCTCTTCGGGGAACGAGAGGAGCCGGCGGCAGTCGATGTAGACCGGCGATATGCGGCCGGAGACGAAGACGAACGGCCGCTCTTTGTAAAAAGCGATCGCTCCCGTCTCCAACAGCATCTCGCCGATCCGATATCCCGCATCGCTCATCGAACTCACCTCCCGATTCGCTTCGCCTATAACACAGCGCACCTGTTTTGCCAATAAATTTGCGCCCGCCGGTTCTGCGCGCCTTGCCATTCTTTCATCCAGGCCATGTCTCGGCGTCCGTGATAGGGAACCTTTAAGCCTGTTCCTGGGATATACCGGGTAGTGGATATGGAAGCTGAGCCAACAAGGAAGGCGGAGGGTGAAGTCGCCGGCCAGAGCCCATGGATTGCGATCGACGACATCACGCCCCTTGTAGGGGCCTCCTACTTGCCGGACCGATCCGATTATCTTAGCATGGGGGCCAGTGTGCATGTGGGCGCGAATGGCCTCATGCCTGATCACGTCGTGCATGGCCCGGTTCCCATGCCACCACCTTCGCCAACCATTGAACACGATCTGGCGCTCATTGGCCGCGTGGCGGGCCGTGATCGGCAGGCTTTCGAGACCCTTTATCACCGCTATTCGCCGGTGGTCTACCGCTACCTGTGGAAATTAATCCGTCAGCGAGAAATCGTTGAGGAAACGCTGAATGACGTGATGATGGTGGTCTGGGAGACGGCTTCGCGCTTTAACGGAACCTCGCGCCTCTCGACCTGGATCCTGGGCATTGCCTACAACAAGGCGCTCAAGGCGCGGGCGCGGTCTGCCAGGTTCGATACCGAGATCAGGGAAGCGGAGCCGGACGGAGTCGAGCCAAGCGGCCCCGAGG
>DATFWH010000118.1:0-2149 GCA_035259465.1 Binatia bacterium | reverse complement strand
GGGCGCCTGCAGTCGCCGAGCTTACAGCATTGGCTCGGCACCGACTTTCTCGGGCGCGATACTTACAGTCGCATCGTTTTCGGGGCGCGCACCGCGTTCATGATCGCCGCCGGCGCGGTGCTATTGGGGGCGCTGTTCGGGATTCCGCTAGGCGCGGTGGCCGGATTCAGCGGAGGCTGGATCGATTCGGCGATTATGCGATTCATGGACGCGATCATGGCGTTCCCCGGACGATTGCTCGCCATCGCGCTGGTAGCCTCCGCCGGTGGCGGCTTTACCTCTCTTTACATCGCGCTGGGCCTCGGCGCGATCCCGTCGAATGCGCGCATCGTACGCAGCGCCGTGCTGGCGCAGAAGGAAAGGGAATATGTCGAAGCCGCGCGTATGTCGGGAGAATCCGACTCCGCGATCCTCTTCCTACAGGTCCTGCCGAATTGCCTCTCGCCGCTGCTCGTGCGCTTGAGCCTCGAATTCGCCCACGCGATTCTCGCCGAGTCATCCCTCAGCTTTCTCGGCCTCGGCCTGCCGCCGCCGACGCCGAGCTGGGGGTTAATGCTGAAGGAGGTCACCCCGTTTCTGCAGCTGCAACCGCTGGCGGCATTTTTCCCCGGCTTGACGATCTCGCTCGTCATCCTCGGATTCAATCTGCTCGGCGATGGTTTCAGGGATATTTTCGACCCACGACAGTACGAGAGATGAAAAGATGGACGCGCCATTGATCGAGGTGAAGAACCTCACCATCCGTTTTCATCTTCAAAGAGGCATCCTCAACGCGGTGCAAGACGTTTCATTCTCTCTGCGGGCGGGCGAGACTCTCGGCATCGTGGGCGAGACCGGCTGCGGCAAGACGGTCACGTCACTTTCCATCCTGCGCCTGATTCCTTCTCCTCCCGGAGAGATCGCCGGCGGCGAGGTTCTGTACAACGGCGAAGACCTGCTTAAAAAGAGCGAACGCGAGATGGAGAAAATCCGCGGGCGTAAGATCTCGATGATTTTCCAAGAGCCGATGACCTCGCTCAACCCTTCGCTGACCGTCGGGGAGCAGATCAGCGAGTGCTATCACGTTCACATGGGACACTCGCGGACGGTCGCGCGCGAGTTTACCGAACACGCCTTGCAGCTCGTGCATCTGCCTTCGCCGAAGACGCTGGCCGGCCGCTATCCGCACGAGCTTTCCGGCGGAATGCGCCAGCGAGTGATGATCGCGATGGCGCTCGCCTGCCAGCCCGAGCTGCTGATCGCGGACGAGCCTACAACGGCTCTCGACGTCACTATTCAAGCGCAAATTCTGGAGCTCTTAAAAGAGCTGCAGGCGAAGATGAAAATGGCGCTGATCTTCATTTCACACAACCTCGGCGTCGTCGCGCGTCTGTGCGATCGCATCGGTGTCATGTACGCGGGTTCGCTGGTCGAGCTGTCGAACAAGCAGTCTTTGTTTACGCATCCGCTGCATCCGTATACACAGGCTCTTCTCAACGCGATTCCGCGGCCTGATATGCGTGCCGAAGCCTTGAAGGCGATTCCCGGTTCCGTTTGTAATCTCATCGATCCGCCGCCCGGCTGCAAGTTTCATCCGCGCTGCTCTAAGGCGAAAGAGATCTGCACGGCCGCGATGCCGCGGCTCGAATCGAAAAGCGGGGAAAATCTCGCCGCCTGCTATTTTCCCGGTGTCTGATGCTGGAAGTCAAAAACCTCACGAAATATTACGACATCAGCGGCGGCCTCGTGAGCCGGTTCTCGTCGGGGTTGAAGCTGCTGAAGGCGGTCGATCACATCGGATTCTCCGTGCCGGAGGGGAAGACTTTCGGCCTCGTCGGCGAGAGCGGCTGCGGAAAATCGACGACCGCGCGCCTCATCACGCGCTTGATCCCGGCAACCGATGGCGCAGTCTTTTTTCAGGGCCGCGACATTCTGCGGCTTCCCAAACACGACATGCGAGAGCTGCGCAGGGACATCCAGATGATTTTCCAAGACCCGTATGCGTCGCTGAACCCGCGTATGAGAATTATCGACGTAGTTGGACGTCCGTTGCGCCATTTTCACGGGCTAAAGGGGCGAAAGCGGCGCGCTCGCGCGGCGGAGCTGCTGGAGCTCGTCGGGCTTCGGCCGGAACATCTCGATCGCTATCCGCACGAGTTCAGCGGCGGGC
>DATFWH010000117.1:0-9656 GCA_035259465.1 Binatia bacterium | reverse complement strand
GCCGGGTGGACGGCGGCCGGCGCGAGGCGATAGCGCACCAGCGCGACCGCGACTCCGGTCGGCAGAAGCCCCTCGGCGAACGCGGGGCCGATGCCGTATTCGTCGTCGGAGAGCGTCCAGAAACCGCCGTGGATAAACACGACGAGCGGCGGCTTCTGCGCGCGCTTGGCCGGCATGTAGAGGTCGAGCGTCTGCCGCCGCGCGTTCTTGGCATCGGACGGCTTCGTATACGGAATATCCCGCAGCGCCGCGCTTTTCGCGCCGGCTGCCGGCGCCGCAGGCGCCGGCTTCCGCTTCTCGGGCGCAGCCGCCGCGCCGGCGGGCGGCGCGCCGAAATAATACATTCCGGCGGCGAGGACGCAGGCGATTATGAAACAGCAGGAAATCGCGATAGCGCGGGGAGGAAAAACCATTACGTCGCAGTCCAGGCGAAAACAGTATCCGATGGCCAATCGCGCTGTCAAACCAGCGTTGAACCCGCTGGACAGCGTCCGGTCAAATGAGATAATCAAATCAATCAAAGTTTGCAGGAGGAGCAGGGCCGTGGGCAAGATCCGCCATCTCGCGATTCGCACGGAAGACCCGGAGCGGCTCGCGGAATTTTACAAGGACGTTTTCGGCCTGGAGGAAGTGCACCGCGGCTCGCATCCGGGAGTCGCGCCGGGGAAGACGGTGCATCTGACCGACGGCTATTTCGAGCTCGCGCTGCTGGATAATTCCGCGCAGCAGAGCCGAAACGGCCTCTACCATTTCGGCATTCAGATCGACGACATGGACGCTACGCTCGAGCGGGTCGGCAAGTCGCAGCCGAACAAACAGGTGCGCAAGCGGCCGGAGGGCACGCCGTTCGCCGAGCTGCGCGTCTCCGATCCCGACGGCAATTTCATCGATCTCTCCGTCCACGGCTTCCTTGAATATCAGCCGATCAAGAAATCAAAATAGGCGTGAGGCGTGAGGCGAGAGCCGCGCGTCGGAAGGTTTAATTTCAGCTTGCCGAATAAACCTGGACCCCCGCTTTCGCGGGGGTGACTCAAAAAAAAGAGCGCCGCTCTTAAATCCGTCATTCCCGTGAAAACGGGAATCCAGTCTGTCTCACTACGCTCCGATACGAAAACAACCCCTCACCCTTGCCCTCTCCCCAAGGGGCGAGGGAACAAAATTTCTTGCCGCTTATTCCCGATTTCCGATTGTCCCTCGCCCTTATCAAGGGAGAGGGTCGGGGTGAGGGTGCGGGCGCCCCGCTTTACTCTCTCCCCGCAAATGCGGTAAGCAGGAACCATTATGGCGCAGCCGAAGCTCACGATGGCGGTGTCGAGCTACGACCGCCATTTTCCGTTTTTCGACGGCTCCGTCGCTCTCGACGGCGCCGACCTCGACGTGCTGCTCGTCGGGCAATCCGAGCCGCTGAAGCACGGCGTCGACCGGCACGAGCGCATGCTGCAAAAAGGGGAGTTCGACATCTGCGAGCTGTCGCTCTCGTCCTATCTCATGGCGCGGAGCCGCGCGATGCCGTTCACCGCGGTCCCGGTTTTTCCGCGCCGGCTCTTCAGCCTGTCGCAGATGTGGGTGCGCGCCGACGCCGGCATATCCGCGCCGAAGGATCTCGTCGGCCGCAAAGTCGGCCTCAGCACTTTTCAGACGACGCTCTCGGTGCTCGCCAAAGGCGACCTCCAGTCCGAGTACGGCGTCGACTGGCGCGGCATCGAATGGGTCGTGGCGAAAGAAGAGACGGTCGCGTTCCAGCCGATGGCAGGCGTGAAGCTCCGCCTCGCGCCGCCCGGAAAAAAAATCGGCGCGATGCTCGAGGCCGGCGAGATCGACGCGCTGTTCATGCCGCATCCGCCCAAAGAGGTGCTGCGCGGCGCGGACAAGTTCCGCCGCCTGTTCCCCGACGCGAAGGCGGAAGAGCTCAAATATTTTCGCAAGAACGGATTTTTTCCGATCATGCACGTGGTCGCGCTCAAGGACGAGGCGCTGAGCGCCCATCCGTGGCTCGCGCCGGCGGTGATGGACCTGTTCGCGCGCGCGAAGGAAGTCTGCCGGCATTACTACGACGACCCGAACTGGCCGCGGCTCGTCTGGGGCCGCCATCTCTTCGAGGAAGAGCGGCGGCTTTTCGGCGACGACCCGTGGCCGTACGGCGTGGAGAAGAACCGCGCGAACCTGGAGCGCTTCATGGGTTATTCGCTCGACCAGGGGCTGATGGCGAAGAAGCTCGCCGTCGAGGAGCTGTTCGCCCCGGCTACGCTTCGGAGCTGAAATCGTTTAGGCTGATCGCATGGACCGCATGGTTCGATGCCCGACCTGTCGAACCGAGGCCGCGTGGGAGGGCAACCCGCACCGGCCGTTCTGCTCCGAGCGCTGCCGCCTGATCGACCTCGGCGCGTGGGCGGAAGGGCGCTACCGCATTCCGGGCGAGAAGCTGTCGAAGAAAGAAGAACGCGACGACGACGATGAGGATGAGCCGGAATAGCGGCCCGACGCTGTGATCCATTCGACCGCGATTATCGATGCGCGCGCGGAGCTTCACCCGGACTGCGATATCGGGCCTTACGTCGTGATCGATGGCCCGGTACAGATCGGCCGCGCGACGCGCGTGATGGCGCACGCGACGATCGCCGGCTGGACGGAGATCGGCACCGAGAACGAGATCCATCCCGGCGCGGCGCTCGGCGGCCCGCCGCAGGACAAAGCCTACCGCGGCGCCGAGACTTATCTAAAGATCGGCGATAGAAACGTCTTTCGCGAGTACGTCCAGGTGCACCGCGGCACCGCGCCGGGCTCGTCGACGATCATCGGCAATGAAAATTATCTCATGGCCTGTTCGCACGTGGGCCACAACTGCCGCCTCGGCGACCGCATCGTGCTCGCCAACAACGCGCTGCTCGCCGGCTACGTCGAGGTCGGCGACGGCGCGTTCATCTCAGGCAATTGCGTCGTGCATCAGTTCGTCCGCGTCGGCGAGCTGTCGATGATGCGCGGCTTGAGCGGCGCCAGCCGCGACGTGCCGCCCTACGCGATCGTCGACTGGCAGCACACGGTCAGGAGCGTGAATGCGGTGGGGCTCAAGCGCGCGGGGTTCGAGGATAAAAAAATCCGGGCGCTGAAAGAGGCGTTTCGCATCCTCTTCCGCAAGGGGAAGAACTTGAAGCTCGCGCTCGCCGAAGTCGAGGCGGACGCCGAGCTCGCCCGGGAAGCGCGGCCGCTCTTGGAATTCATCAAGTCTTCCAAGCGCGGCGTCTGCGTCGGCGCCTAGCGCTGCGGCTGCGGCTGAGGCTGCGTCTGCGGCGCGCTCGCCTGCTGCTGCGGCTGGTCGTCCGGCCCGGGGCCGATGAAGACGACCGGCTGCTCGCCCTTCAGGTGATCGGTCGTGAGCACGTACGTCCCCTTGACCGCCGGGTAGATGATCTCGTTCGCGACGTCGCCGCGTCCGGCGGTCAGGAGAAAGCCCATTCCGCCCGCCACGAGGCCGAGTCCCGCGTACACGACCTTGGTCGGCATGTAGAAGACGTTCGCCAGCACGGCGCCGACGCCCCAGCCGAGCTCGGTCCCCACCTCTTTGACGGGGGACTGCTGCTGCGGCTGCGGGTCATCGCCGGCGCGGGCGCCGACCGGGGCCAGTAAAAGGGACAAAGCCACCACACACGCTAAAAGCGTGGAAAAATGTGTTTTCATGCGCCCGAATATACCCAAATGCGCCCTAATTGTCAAAATACATTTATACTGTTCAAAACTAGCAGTATTTTACGTCACTTGGCAGCTTTAGCGAACCATACATAAGTATGCTCAATGGTGATCGAGATGACCGGCGACCGGGAGATATCCATAGCCCTGTAAACTAAATATTTAGCCTTCAAACAACGAACCGCGCGCCGATGATGTGCGCCACGGCGCAGCAGCTTCGCCTTTCCCTGGAGCAGCACATAGCCCAATCGGCGCCAGTCCTCTTCGTAGCAGTCGACGACGACGGCGACGCGCGGGTTGGCGGCGATATTGCGGACGCGCTTCAGATTCAGCGGCGCGCTTTTTTTCGGTTTGGCGTCGAGCGGCGTGATGAGATTGTCGCCGTCGATCGCGAAGCAGATCGGAACGACGTGCGGCCGGCCGCGACGGTCGGCGGTCGCGAGATGGGCAACGCGCGCATTGCGCAAAAGGCGAGCGGCGCGAGGCTCGAGGCGCGAGAAAAAATTTTTCTTTCGCCGCACGCCTAGATCTTGAATTCGCCCGCGATATTCGGCGCGAAGAGCTCTTCGAGCTTCACGGGTCGGTCGACGAGCCCCTGCTCGCTCATGTACCGAAGCAGCGTCTCGAGCAGATGCCGGTTCGCCTCGATGCCGTAAGGCCACCAGTCCTGGCCGAAGAGCGACTTGAGCAGCTCCATCTCGGCCGTAAGCCACGGCAGCGTGCATGCGAGCGTGTTCGAGACATGCATCGCCTGGATCGCTTTCGCTTTCGCCTCGGAGAACGCCTTGTAGAGGCTGCGCGCAACCCACGGATCGCGCTCGTATACTTCTTTGCGGATCACGAGCACGTGCATGATGGGGAAGATCTTCGTGCGCTTATAGTAGTCCATCTCGACTTCTTTATAGTTCGGAAAGAGCCGCTGTACTTTCGGCGAGCCTTTGACGAACGAGGAAGGGCTCCGCGCCGAGATCAGCGCGTCGATGGCGCCGCTCTCGAGCATGCCGTTGAGCGTCTGGTCGTCGGTGATCGCGTGCGTCTTGATCTCCGGCGGGAGCTTTAGCTTGACGCGCTCTTTCCGGCCGGCTTCTTCCTGGCCGCCGATGAACCATTCCATGTCGCCCGCCTTGACGCCGTACTCGTCGTTCAAGAAGCCGCGGATCCATACCGCCGCCGTGATCGAATATTCCGGCGCGCCGACTTTCTTTCCTTTAAAATCTTCCGGCCGCTTAATCCCCGATTCCGTGTTGACGAAGACGCAGGAATGGCGGAAAAACCGCGAGGGGAAGACGGGGATCGCGACGAACGGCGAGCTGCCGCGGCTCACCATCGTGATGTGATTGGAGAGCGACATCTCCGAGGCGTCGAACTCGCGAAAATTGCTCATGCGCCAGAAGATCTCCTCCGCCTGCAGGGGAATATAGTTCAGCTTGACGCCTTCCGGCTCGACTTCGCCGGTCTGCAGCGCCTTGGTCCGGTCATAGTCGCCGCAGGCGACCGTCAAATGTAATTTTTCCAAGAATTCCTCCTCACAGGTTGAAAAGCATGCGCGCGCTGCCGCGGCGCGGTTAGTGCTTGGCGTCCCAGCGCGAGAGGTGCTGGGCGATCGCGATCAGAAAAACGCAGATGATCGAGATGATGATGCCGACGGCGCCGACGCGCCCGCGCTGGCCGTCGAGATAGAGGAAATACATCATCGGCCCGAGCGGCTCGGCGCCGGGGCTGTAGAGAAACAAGGTCGCGCTGAACTCGCGCATGAAAATCGTCGCGAGGATAATCCACCCGGCCATGATGCCCGGCCGCATGAGCGGCATGAGAATGCGGCGGAACGTCGCGATGAAGCCCGCGCCGCACGCGATCGAGGCCTCTTCCAGCTCTTTATGAATCTGGACGATCGTGCTGCTGACCGCGCGCAGGCCGTAAGGCAGGAAGCGCGTCACGTAGGCGATCAGGATGATCCAGATCGTCGCGTAGATCGGCACCGGAAAATCGACGTACGCCCATAAGAGCCCGAGCGCCAGGGCCGTGCCGGGGAAGGCCCAGGGGATGAACACGAGCGCTTCAAGCAGGCCGCGTCCGGCGATCTTCGTCCGTATGGTCATGTACGCCGTGAGCGAGGCCAAGAACATGCAAATCGTCGCGCCGCCTATCGCGAGAATGAAACTGTTGACGAAGGCGCGGTGCGCCCGCGTGTTCTCCAGGACGAATTTGAAGTTCGCAGACGTGAGATTGTGCCACGTCTGCCAGGTCGGCACATGGTAATAGGGAAGGAGCGAAACCAGGAGCAAGACGAGAAAGGGAAGGACGACCAGAACGATCAGCAGAAGAAACGCGATTCCGGTCGCGGGATAGCGCCAGCGTCCGAGGTCGATCTGGTGCGGCTGAAATCCCTTGCCCGTGACCGTGGAGAAGTTCTCCACCTGCGAAGTAAAGCGGCGGTAGAGATACACGAATACGAGGGCAATGACGAGAATCTCGACGCCATAGGCTGCGGCCAGGTTATGGTTCGTGGGAAACGAGCCCAGCGCCTCGCGCCAGATCTTGGTCGTGAACACCTCGATGCGCGCCGGGAGGGCGATGATCGCCGGCGTATCGAAGCTTTCGAGCGCGCGCACGAAATTGAGCGTGCCGGCCGCGAGAATGGCGGGGCGCATGAGCGGGAAGGTGATGCGCGCGACCACGCCGAACTCGCTCGACCCGAGAGTTTTGGCCGACTCTTCGAGCGAAGGGTCCATGCCTTTTAGCGCCGCCGCGATGATCAGGAACGCGAGCGGCGTGAGTATCAGTCCCTCGACGAAGATCAGTCCCGGAATGCTGTAAATATTAAACAACGCGCTCTCGGCGCCGGTGAGCCGCATCCAGGTGCCGTTGATGAGGCCGTTCGACGGATTCAGCAGCAGCACCCAGGAGATCGAGATCAAAAGCGGCGGCATGATATTGGGAATGATCGCGACGAGCTCGAAGAGCCGCCGGAACGGCGCGTTGGTTCGGATCGTGATCCACGCGAGCACCAGCGCGAGGATGACAGAGAGCCCCGAAGCGCCGATACCGAAGATGAACGATGTGAGGAGCAGCCGGTAGGATTCCGGATCGGTGTAGGCGTGGATGTAGTTCGCCAGCGTGAAGTGGCCGGGAAGGCCTAGCGGCGCGTCCGTGAAGCTTCCGTAGAGGAGAAAAAAGCTCGGATAGAGGGTGAGAAAAGCCAGCACCCCCGCCAGGAGCACGAAGATCAGGTTGATCGGCTGGGCGAAAAACGTCCCAACACGGCTCAACCTCCAGGCGGGGAGTGCTTGCTCAAGTGCGACAGCTTTTTGGGCCAATCTTTACGATCCCAGGAAAATCTTGGTGTATTCCTTTTTCTTCTCGGCGAACTCTTTGGTGTCGAGATCGACCATCTCGACGAATTGAATCTTGTCCGCGTCCTGCAGCGGCGGCAGAACGCCCTTGCGGTTCACGAACTCGCCCATCTTCGCCATGATGGTCATGCCCTCCTCGCCGAGGAAGAAATCGATGAACGCCTTGCCCGCGTTCGGGTGCGGCGCCTTCGCCGCGAGCGGGATGTAATGCCCGTCGCCCATCATTTTGGGCAGCCGGACATAATCGAGCGGCGCGCCTTTCTGACCAAAGATGAAGGCGTATTTGACGTACGTGATGGCGATCGGCGTTTCGCCGGTAGCCACGCGCTCGGCGGCCGGCAGCAGCGACTCGACCAGGATCGGTTTCTGCGCCGCGAGATCGCGGATGAATTTGTCGGCTTTCTCCTTGCCTCCGAGCACCTTATCCAGACTCGCGACCCACTGCGTCGTCGTCGTGTGCTGGGTCGGGTCGGGCATGACGATCTTGCCGCGGTATTGAGGCTTCACCAGGTCTTCGAGCGACTTCGGCGCATCGGCCGCTTTGATCGCCCCCTTATTATAGACGATGCCGATGATGACATTGCGGTAGCGCGGGCCCAGGTTCGGATCGATGGCGTCTTTCGCGAAGGCCTTGTCGGAAGGCGAATCGTACTTCGCGAAAAGACCCTCCTTCTGCATGATCTGGAGCGGATTGTCGTTCGTCGCGATGGCGTCGAACAGCGGCTTGCCGGCGCGGAATTCCGATTGCGCGCGGTCCATTACCTTGGTCGCCGAAGCCCGCCAGTAATCGAGCTCGATGCCGGTTTTTTTCGTGAACGCTTTCGATATAGCCTCCATCGTGTCCGATTCGAGCGACCCGTAGATGACGGCCTTGCCCTCTTTCTTCGCCGCGGCAGGCGCTTGCGCCGACGCCGTTCCGGCGGTGAAAACCGCCGCGAGTAAAAGTGTAATCAGACTCAGGAATTTGCCCATGAGGATGCCTCCTTCTACTAGCTTTAGACGTCGGGCAGCGCGATACAATCAAAATCATCAAATGGTGTCAAGATCAAGATAGACACAAATCGCCCGGGGCCGTCGTGCCACGCTGCTCGGTTGACACCGATCCACGCGGAACATATAAGAAATTCTCTACCCATCTTTTGAACGGAGATCGCAAATCATGGATAAAATCGACTTACTGGTTAAAGGCGGCGAGGTATGGACTCCGGGCGGATTCGTCACTGCCGACCTCGCCGTAACGGGTGGCAAAGTAGCCGGCCTGGCCAATCCCGGAGCGTTTTCTCAGGCGCAAAAAACGATCGACGCCGCCGGAAAGAAAGTTCTTCCTGGTTTGGTCGATACCCATACGCATCACCGCGACCCGGGCTTCACGCACAAGGAGGATTTGACGACGGCGACGCGCGCCGCGGCCGCGGGCGGCGTCACGCTTTCGGTCGGCATGCCCAACGTCAGCCCGCCCACGACCACCGTCGAGCGCTATCGAGCGCTGATCGAGGACCACAAGAAGAAATCGATCGTCGATTTCAATCACAACCCCTCGGGCACCGTGCCCGAGCAGATTCCCGGTCTCGCCAAAGAGGGCCCGCTCGCGTTCAAGATCTTCATGGTGCGCGACACCGGCCGCGATTATCCTCATATGCCCGGTATTGGGCTGCATAACCACGGTCAACTATTCCGCAGCTTCGAAGAAATCGCCAAGACGGGCCTTCCGCTCATGGTGCATCCGCACGATCAGGATCTGATGGACGTGATCGAGCAGCGCTACTGGGAGCGCGGCGACTACAGCCCGCAGGCGTACGGCAAAGCCTATCGCGATCACGAAGGCATCATCTGGGACACCGCCATCGCGACGCTAGTGCGCATGCAGAAGGCCGCGGGGACCCGACTGCACATTCTGCATATGAGCACGCCGGGCGGCATCGAGATGATCCGCCGCGCCAAAGAAGAAGGGCGTCCGGTCTCCGGCGAAGTCAATCCGTGGGCGCTTTTCCTCGCGAGCTGGGAAAACGTGGAGAAGTTGGGTCCTTACTGCCTCGGCTTCTGGGTGCCCGACGAGCACGCGGCCGCGCTCTGGGACGCGATCAACGACGGGACGCTGGAAGTCATCGGCACGGACCACGCGCCGCACACGAAGGAAGAAAAGGACGTCGGCTGGAAAGACATGTGGAAATCGCCGGGCGGCGAGCCGCAGATTCAGGATTATCTCCGGCTGTTCCTGACGGCCGTCAACGAAGGCAAGCTCACGCTCGACCGGCTCGTGCGCATCACTTCCTACAATCCGGCGCGGATCTTCGGCGTCTATCCGCGCAAAGGCGTGCTGCAGATCGGCTCCGACGCCGACATCACGATCGTCGACATGAGCAAGGAAGAGACGATCTCGAACGAGACGACTTATACAAAAGTCGGCTGGACACCCTATCACGGGCGGAAGGTCAAAGGCGTGCCGATTTATACGATCGTCCGCGGGACGGTCGTGATGGAAAACGGCAAGGTGATCGGCCAACCGGGCTTCGGCGAGTGGGTGCGGCCGGTCGGCTAAGCCGCCGTACCCGACTGTTCGTCGAGCTTGTTCATCACAAGACCGTCGATGAGCTTGGGGTAGAAATAAGTCGTTTTCTG
>DATFWH010000116.1:0-3871 GCA_035259465.1 Binatia bacterium | reverse complement strand
TACATGCCGGTGTCGTTGAGGCCGCTGATCGCGTTGCGGTACGGCACCTCGATCAAGCGCTTGCCGTTCACCTCCACCAGATACGGCGTGTCGTCGTTGACCGCGTCGCCGTGCCAGAGAAAGCCCTCGTCGGCGAGGAGCTCGAGCGTATGCTCGGTGTGGCGCATGCCGGACGAGAGGCAGCCGTACGGCCGCGCGCCGACGAGGTCCTGGAAAATCTTCATGCAGGCGCGGATCTCGTCGCGCTCCTGGTCCTTGGTGAGATAGATCGACTGCACGTCTTCGGCGTAGTTGTGGCCGACGATCTCATGCCCTTCCGCGTGGACGGCTTTGACCGCTTCGGGATAGCGGATCGCCGCGAGGCCGTTCACGTTGAAGGACGCCTTGAGCCCGTGCTTGCGGAGAATTCTTAGGATGCGCCACACGCCCGTCCGGCCGCCATAGTCGTTTTCGCTCGCGGTGCGGAAGTCGTACTTGCTGCGCGTGTCTTCGGCCGTGATCGGGTTCGAGCCGCCGACGTGATGTGTGCGCCGGTGCTTCGGGTCCGGCACTTCCGTCCACGCTTCCAGATTGCCCGCGAGTGTCACGGCCATGCGCGCCCCGTTCGGCCATTTGATCTTGATCTTTTTTCCCTTGGAAAAGACGTCGTAGAAATTATCGTGCGGCGGCATCATAAGCGGACCCTCCAGCCATAAAGCTGCATATACAGGCAAACTTTGCGGGGTGTCAACGAAGCGGCGAGCTATCGCTGCTGGCTCAAAAGGTCGTGGATCAGCGCATAGAACTGAAACGCCGACGGAATATACACCGTGAAATATTCCTTGGGCGAAAATCTGCTCTGCGACGGGTCGACGTGCGTAAAGAGGCGCAGAATCGCGACGTGGACACGCGACTTGTCTGGGACGGCGTCGGCGAGCCTGAGACTCTCCGTGTACGGGATCAGCGGGTCGGTGCTGCCGTGGCCGATGATGAAGCGCGCGCGGATCGCGGGCACGATCGGCGCCAGCGAAAGTTTTTGCAGATACTCGCGCAGCCTGGGATCGATTCGCTGCACCAGGTCCGCCGTGCGGCTCGGATCTTTGTTTGTAAGCAGCTCATAGACATACTTGCCGTTCGGGGTGAGCCGTTGTAGCAGCGGCGCGACGTCCGGCGGCGTCTCCATCTGCTCGTTCTTGAATATCTCGCGCAAAATTTTGCGGTCGTCTTCGTTGCCGACGTAATCGACGTTGTTCATGAAGAAAACCCATTTGCCGTAGGGCTGAGGCTCCAAGTGCCCCTTCTCGCGGCCGTATTCGAAATAGCCCGTCGTGATGAAGCGGATGACGTCGACCGGATCGTAGTAGCCGCCGAACGAGACGACGTATTTGATGTGGTCGCGGAGGTCCGGGGCGGCCGCGGCCATCATCGTCGGCCCCGCGGCGTAACTGAAGCCCATGAGACCGAGCTTTTCCGGGTCGACGATCTCTTTCAGCGAGGCGAGATAGTGCGTCGACGCGACGATGTCGTCGACGTCGCTGAAGGCGATGCGAAACGATTTCATGCCCTTGAGATCGGGCACGAGGACGGCGAAGCCGACGCGGGCGAGCGAATAAGCGAACCGCCTGAGGCGCGGATCGTTCTTCCCGTCTTCGATGATGCCGTGCGTGAGCAGCAGGCCGGCGCGAGGTTTTCCGCCCTCTATGTAATAGAGATCGGCGGCGATCTTTCCGTTTTTGCCGGCGATCTCGACGGATTTCATCGCCGGCGATGCGGTCAGCCACGCGAGCTTGCCGCGTTCGGGCGCGTGCAGCGTGCTGCCGTCGAGCATGTCCCACATGAAAAGCGCGGTCAAAGCGTCCATACGGATGCGCGAGAAAAATATAAGGAACAGAAGCGCGGCGATGCCGATTACAATGAAAGCCTTCTTCGTTCTGGATGTGCTACCGGCTATCGCCATGGTTATTCTATATTCCGATCTTTGCGTTAATATTTCACTTCGATTAAGAACAGGCCTTCGGGCGGCGCGGTCGGGCCCGCGAGCGTGCGGTCCTTCGCCGCCAGCAGATCCGCGAACGAATCCGCGGAGCGCTCGCCGCGGCCGATCTGGACGAGCGTGCCGACGATGTTCCGCACCATGTGGCGCAGGAAGGCGTTCGCCTCGATATCGAAATGGACGAGCTCGCGCTCGCGCCGGAGCGAGCTCTGGTAAACGCGGCGCACGGAATGCGCCGCCTCGCAGCCGGCCGCCTGGAACGAGGCGAAGTCGTGGTCGCCTTCGAGGCAGCCGACCGCGCGCTGCATCGCAGCGAGGTCGAGCGGCTCGTGGACATGCCACGAATAGCGGCGCTCGACGGCGGTCGGCCACGGATCGTTCCAGATGCGGTACCGATAGTGGCGCAGGCGCGCGTCGCGCCGCGCGTCGAAATTATCCGGCGCGCGCTCGACGCGGCGGACCGCGATGTCGCGCGGCGTCACGCCGTTGAGGCCGCGCTGCAGCCGCCAGATATCGACCTCGCCGTCATGGATGAAATTCGCGACCTGACCCAGGGCGTGAACGCCCGCGTCGGTGCGTCCCGAACCGTTGAGACGAATCTTCGCGCCGAGGATCTGCTCCAGCGCCGCCTCGATCGTCTGCTGCACCGACCGGCCGTTCGGCTGGACCTGCCAGCCGCAATAGTCGGTGCCGTCGTACTCGATCGTGAGCTTAATATTCATAGTGCTGAGTGCTGAGGACTGAGTGCTGAGTCAAATGCGGATAGTTCCCGTCTCAGAACTCAGCACCCAGCACTCAGCACGTTCTAGTAAGATTTCGGCATGCCGAGGACGTGCTGCGCAAGAAAGGCGAGCACAAGGTTGTTGCTGACCGGCGCGATCGTGAGCAGCCGCGTCTCGCGGAATTTTCGCTCGACGTCGTATTCCGCGGCGAAGCCGTAGCCGCCGTGGGTATTGAGGCAGGCGTTGGCCGCCTCCCACGCCGCCTCGGACGCGAGCAGCTTCGCCATGTTCGCCTCCGCGCCGCAGCGCTCCTTACGGTCGAACTTCGTCGCCGCCTGGAAGCGCACGAGATCGGCCGCCTCGATGCGCGCGTAGGCCTGGGCGATGGGAAACTGAATGCCCTGATTCGCGCCGATCGGCCGGTCGAAGACGACGCGCTCCTTGGCGTAATTCGCGGCGCGCTCGACGAACCAGCGGCCGTCGCCGATCGCCTCCGCCGCGACGAGGATGCGCTCGGCGTTCCAGCCGTCGATGATGTAGCGAAAGCCCATCCCCTCTTCGCCGATCAAGTTCTCCGCCGGGACTTCGAGGCCGTTGAAGAAAAGCGCGTTGGTGTGGTGGTTGATCATCAGATCGAGCGGCTTGACTTCGAGCTTTCCCTTGGCGCCGCGCATGTCGACGATGAACACCGAAAGCCCGCGCGTCTTGTCTTTCAGCTCGTCGTAGGGCGTCGTGCGAGCGAGCAGCAGCATCAGGTCCGATTCGAGCACGCGCGAGATGAAAATTTTCTGCCCGTTGATAATGTACTTGTCGCCTCGCTTCGTCGCCGCCGTCTCGATGCGCGTCGTCTCCGAGCCGGCGTTGGGCTCGGTGACGCCGAAGGCCTGCAGGCGCAATTCCCCGGTCGCGACCTTCGGCAGGTATCTTTTTTTCTGCTCGGCGCTCCCGTGGCGGAGCAGCGTCCCCATCGTGTACATCTGCGCGTGGCACGCGGTCGCGCTGCCGCCCGAGCGGTTGATCTCCTCGAGAATAATGCTGCCCTCGGTGATGCCGAGGCCGCTGCCGCCGTATTCCTCGGGTATCAGCGCGGCGAGCCAGCCGAGCTCGGTGAGCTTTTTCACGAAGGCGTCGGGATAGCCGCGCTGCTTGTCGACCTCGCGCCAGTAGGTATCGGGGA
>DATFWH010000115.1:0-5845 GCA_035259465.1 Binatia bacterium | reverse complement strand
CGACGCGGCGATTGATGTAAGCGTCCGGATAGCCGTGCTGCTGGCCGGGAAAATCGACGATGCGCCAGCCGACGAGATCGCGGTTGCCGCCGTAATCGGGCTCGCCGAATATGCCTTCCAGCACATGGCAGCGCACGGTCTCGAAAAAATCCGCCGCTCCGTCGAAATCGGCGCGGCCGCGCTCGAAATCGGATAGAACGCCATCCATATCGTTTGCGCCGAGCTGAATAAAGTTTTTTCCGAATCGCTTCAGCGCGTGCCTTTCGATCTCCCCGAGACCGCGCTCGTAGAGCGGGATCGCCTCGGGATAGTCGCCCGCGAGCGCGCGCAGGATGTATTCGACCGCGCCGATCGCGGCTGCGCCGGGGGTATCGGTCGCGGGAAAGATTCTATCCGCGACGGCTTCTAGGACGCGCACCTGCGCGGGTTCGAGGACCGGCGTCGTCCGATCGGCATCGTGGGAATTCATGCGTGGACGATACTACCGCACGCATCGCCGTCGCAAGCCGGAGAGCATCTTTTCTCAAATACGGTGAAAACCTGATTGGTAAAACAGGGGCCCTGAACTATTCTTTAAATGCGCGCGGCGACGTCGGCGCGCCGCCCAGCGATTGCTTGTTGGAGGTGAGCCATGATGCGTCCCCGGATTTCATTGGCATTGTTTCCTCTCGCCCTGCTCGGCGGCGCTGCTGCGACGGCGTCGTACTATCTGCGCGAGCGGCGGCGCATTTCATTCCACGGCAAAACCGTCCTCATCTCCGGCGCGTCGCGCGGGCTCGGCCTCGAGCTGGCGCGCCGCTTCGCGCGCGAGGGAGCGCACGTCGTCCTGCTCGCGCGCGAGCGGGACGAGCTGCGGAACGCCGGGAGCGAATTTCGGGACCGAACGGCGACGGTGCTCGAATGCGACGTGCGGAAGCCGGACGAAGTCAAAAAGACCGTGGCGGAGGTCATCGAGCGCCGCGGCGTTGTCGACGTCCTCGTAAACAACGCCGGCATCATTCAGATCGGCCCGATGGAGCACATGCAGCGCGAAGACTTCATCGACGCCATGGACGTGCACTTCTGGGGACCGCTCTCGCTTCTGCAAGAGGTCCTGCCGCACATGAAGAGCCGCGGCGCCGGCCGCATCGTCAACATCGCTTCGGTCGGCGGGAAGGTCGCGGTGCCGCACTTGCTGCCGTACGTCGCAAGCAAGTTCGCGCTCGTCGGATTATCGGAGGGGCTGCGCCCGGAGCTCGCGAAGGACGGCATCTACGTGACGACCGTCTGCCCCGGCCTCATGCGCACGGGCTCGCATCTGAACGCGTTGTTCAAAGGCGACCACGAGAAAGAATTCGCCCTGTTCAGCATCGCCAACGCGCTGCCGCTTTTATCCACCAGCTCGGAAAAAGCCGCGCGGCAGATCGTCGAAGCGTGCCGCTACGGCCGGGCGGAGATCTTCATCACGCCTCAGGCGCGGCTGCTCGAAATCGCAAACTGCCTTTTTCCGGGGTTGGTCGCGGAGAGTCTGGCGCTCGTCAATCGCGCGCTGCCGGGCGTGCGCGACCGACGCGGCGACATTCTAAAACACGGCTGGGAAAGCCGCTCGCGCCTCGCGCCATCGTTCCTGACCCGGCGCGCCGACCGCGCGGCGGCGCGCAATCGAGAGCATCCCCGTCTCGCCGCCGGATCGTGACCCGTTGCCAAGAGCCGGAGCTCCGCGTATCTATGAATGGATGGCGAACGAGGGGCAGGCGTGGTCGTGGCGGGAACAACGGAAATACATCCGCGAGCTGGCTCCCTATCTGCTGGCGAGCATCGGCCTGCTGATCGCGGGCGCCCTCGCCGGCGTCGCGATCGCCGCGCGCGCGCCGGACATTTCCGCCGCGCGGAGGGAGGCCCTCGGCGAGTTCGCCAGCTTCTTCACGGGACTGCCGACGCCGCTCCTCGCCCTCGCGATTTTCCTGAATAATGCCCTGAAGACGCTCGTCGTCATTCTGGCCGGCGTCTTCGCGGGGATTTTGCCGCTCGTTTTTCTCCTCATCAACGGCATTGTGCTCGGCATCGTGTTCCACGCGACGCTGCACACGAAAGGACTCTGGGCCTTTATTGTCGCCGTCGCGCCGCACGGCGTCCTCGAGCTGCCGGCCGTGCTGCTCGGAACCAGCATCGGCCTGATGATGGGCGCGCATGCGATCCGGAGATTTATCAAGAAGGAAAAAATCGAAATGTCGGCTCAGCTCGCCCGCGGCGTGCGCTTTTTTGCGACGGTCATCCTGCCGCTGCTCGTCGTCTCCGCACTGATCGAGGCGTTCGTCACCGCCCCGCTTTCCGGCAAATAGCTTCGCGACCTGCCGAAGCCCGGCCTTGCCTTTCTCGCGTAAGATCAATACCGTGCGGCCAATCTCCATGAAGCCGGAATTCTAGTCCGCAACGAACTCCTGCCTGCATCGTGTTGACTCCCGACGCGAAAGAAAGCGCATCGCCGCAGCCGAAGTCGCTGGCGCGCGGCCTGGCCGTGCTTTACGGCAGCACGTTTCTCGCGGGCATGTGGTCGATGATCATTCCCGCCGTGCCCCTGTTGACCGTCGAGTTCGGCATTTCGCCCGGCGTCGCGGCGCAGATCATGACGGCGCTCGCTTTCGGCCGCTTCGTCGGCAATCCCGCCAGCGGCGTCGTGCTCGATCGCTTCGGCACGCGCGCGGCGCTGCTGAGCGGCCCGGCGTTCGCCGCGTGCGCCGCGGTCGTCGCCGCTGCCGCGCCGCGCTTCGATGTCATGCTCGCCGCGGTGGCCGTCATCGGCTTCGGGGACAATCTGTGGACCTTCGGCCGCGAGATCGCCGGCGTCGAGCTGGCGCGCCACGATCAGCGCGGACGCGTCCTCAGCGGGTTTCACGGCGTCAACAATGTCGGCCTCTCGCTCGGACCGCTGGCGGGCGGCGCGCTGGCGCAAACCATCGGCTTTCGCGCCGCCTTCTTGGCGTACGCGATCTGCGCCGCGGGTTCGGTGCTGCTCGGCTTCGCCGGCGGCGAAGTCCGACCCGCCCGCCGCAGGATGAAAAGCATCGCCCACGCCTCGCCCGCCGACGCGGTCCGGCAATGGCTCGGCGGGCTTAAGGCGCTGTTCCATGAGATCGATCCGGCGCTGCGGGCGACATACGTCGTGCTCGTCTTCGCCACGCTGACGAGCTTCGTCCACCGCGTCACGCTGCAGAGCATGCTGCCGCTTTACGCGACGGCGTACCTCGCGTTGAATCCGAGCGAGATCGGGCTGCTGTTCAGCATCATGGGCGTTTTCGTTTTCGCGATGATTTTTCCCGCCGGCTTTGTCATCGATAAGGTAGGGCGAAAGTGGGCGACCGTTCCCAGCACCGGGCTTCCGGCGCTAGTCTTTTTGTTGATTCCGCTCACGAGCAGCTTTTTTCAGCTCGCCGTGTTGATGTCGTTCATGGGCATAGCCAACGGCCTTTCGCTCGGCTCGCTCGCGACCTCCACTTACGACGTTGTCCCGGCCGCGGCGCGCGGCCGGCTGCAGGCGTTCCGCCGCGTGTGCGCGGAGACGGGTTCCGTCACCGCGCCGCTGCTCGGCGGCTTCCTCGCCGATCGCTTCAATCCCGGCGTCCCGTTCTGGGTTTACGCGCCGCTGCTGATTCTCTCGGCCGCGCTGCTGGCGCTCGTCGGGCGCGAGACGATCAGGCGCTAGCCCATCGGCGGCGCGCCCTTTTTGCCGCTCGGCTTGCAGCCGCAGGCCATCACCAGCGCGCCCGCGAGAGCCGCGCCGGCGACGTACCAGTTGAGAAAGATCGTGCCCGGAAAATGCGCCGGCGCGAGCGGGCCGGCGCCCTGCGACATGATCACGAGGCTCAACGCGAAGAGCTGAAAATCGTAGGAATAATCCGTGAAGGCCTTTTTCAGCCTGATCTTCCAGAAGGCGCCGACGAGCATCTGAAACGCGAACAGCGACGCGGCCAGCTCGGCGTAAAGACCGAGCACGACCGCGATGCCGCCCAAAAATTCCACCGCAGCGATCAGCGTGCCCCAGAAAATGCCGGGCTTGAAGCCCATCTCATCGAAGTCTTTCGCGTTGGCGCGGAGGTCGCGCGCCTTCGGCCAGCCGTAGTAGATCATCCCCGAACCCAATACGAGCCGTGCGAGCAGCAGGATCCAGTCGAATTTTATTTCCACACCAGCCTCCTCTTCCCGTCGTCACTCGACGAAGCCGCGCATCGCCTCGGGCGCGATCTCGAGCGGCACGGAATACGACTCGGTGAAGTCGATGATCGTCATGCCGAGGTCTTTAATCCCCTGCCGATACTTTTGCAAATACTCTTCGACCCGGACCGGGTCGGGCGGGGCGTCGAGGATGCGGGCGCGGCACGGCGCGAAAACCGCGACGTCGCCGCCGTCCTCGTCGCTGTTGAAGTTGAGCGATACGTTCGGGTCTCGCTCGATGTGCTGGAGCTTCGCCTTGCCGCGCTGGCTGAAGATCAGGAAAGTCTCGCCGTCCCAATGGAACCAGACCGGCCGCGGCTGCGGCGCGTTCGCGGCGTCGACCGTGGTGAGCCAGATGACCTTCTCGCGCTTCAGCCGGCCCTTGACGTGGCGCCCCAATTTCGAATTGAAGTCGAGCACGGCGCCCCTCCCTTCACCGGATGCGAGCTCAGCCGGCCGGGGCGTCGCAATCTTGCGTTGGTTCCCGGGCGGCGCTCGACCGTTTCAGATTCGCTCCGTTTTGGTCTATCATAGGCTTTTAAATTTTCGCCGTTTTGCTACGGCCCGATTGAGGGCTATCACCGGAAACGGGTTTATGGAATACAGGACCGACGATCTTCGGATCAAAGAAATCAAAGAGCTGCTGACGCCGGAAAAGCTGCTCGGCGAATTTCCCATCGCGGCGAAGGCCGCGCAAACGGTCTTCGAGACGCGCCGGGCGATTCACCGCATCCTGCACGGCGCCGACGACCGTCTGCTGGTCATCATGGGGCCGTGCTCGATCCACGACGTCAAGGCCGCGGCGGACTACGCCGCCAAGATGAAAAAAGCCAAGGATCGGCTCGCGCAGGATCTCCTGATCGTCATGCGCGTTTACTTTGAGAAGCCGCGGACCACGGTCGGCTGGAAAGGCCTTATCAACGATCCCAACCTCGACGGCAGCTTCCAGATCAACGACGGGCTGCGCATCGCGCGCCGGCTGCTGCTGGAGCTGAACGGCGCGGGCATTCCGGCGGCGTCGGAGTTCCTCGACATGATCACGCCGCAATACATCGCCGATCTCGTTTCGTGGGGCGCGATCGGCGCGCGCACGACCGAGAGCCAGGTGCACCGCGAGCTCGCTTCGGGCCTCTCGTGCCCCGTCGGCTTCAAGAACGGCACCGACGGCAACGTGCGCATCGCCGTCGATGCGATCCGCGCGGCGCACGCGCCGCATCATTTCCTGTCAGTGACGAAGTCGGGCCGCTCGGCGATCGTCTCGACGCTCGGCAATGAGGACTGCCACGTCATCCTCCGCGGCGGCCGGCAGCCGAACCACGATGCCGCCAGCGTCGGCGCGGCGGCGAGAACGCTCGCCGAGGCGGGCATTCCCGCGCGCATCATGATCGACTTCAGCCACGGCAACAGTGAGAAGGATGCCACCAAGCAGCTCGACGTCGCGCGCGAGGTCGCCGCGCAGGTCGCCGGCGGCGACAGCCGGATTTTCGGCGCGATGGTCGAGAGTCACTTGAAGGCCGGCCGTCAGGATCACCTTCCCGGCAAGGAGCTGATCTACGGCATGAGCATCACCGACGCCTGCATAGGCTGGGAAGACAGCGCGAAGCTGCTGGAGACACTCGCCGACGCCGCGAGGCAGCGGCGCCTTAAGCTCGAA
>DATFWH010000114.1:0-4603 GCA_035259465.1 Binatia bacterium | reverse complement strand
GCTGTTCGCCGGCAGCAGGAGAATGTCGATGCCGCGCTGCGCCATCTCTTGACGCACATTGCGGTAGCGGCGATCTCGCTCTTCGAGAGAGAGCTGAGGAATCAGATCGGTTTCCATTATTCCACGCTAAAGCTCGTCTTTTTTCCCGCCGAGCTGTTGAACGCCTTCGGGTGAATCATATGTCGCGTGTAAAACACCATCCGGAGAAATCCCTTGCCGCCGTTGATGCGGTGCGCGATGCCGCGCGGCACGTAGGACATCTCGCCCGGGTCGAGCTCGACGATGCCCCACTCGGTGTCGTTCGCAGCGTGGCCGCGGAACTGAAACCACACTTCGTCTTCGTCGAGGCCGCGGTGAAAACCGCGCTGCTGTCCCTCGAGGTTGTAGACGTCGATGCGGAACTCATTGCCTGTATAGAGGACCGGCGCGCGCGCGCCGCCTTTGCCGGTCATGCCGGTAAAATAATCGAACGCGCGGAGCTTCTTCAACCCGCGGCCGCCTTCTTTGACGCAGCCGACGAGCTCGGCCGGCCGCCGCTCGATCCAGAGATCCGACGTCGGGTCCCAAAAAGTAATATGTTCCAGCAGCCTGCCGTTCTCCTCGGCGCCAGAGCCGTTGTGCGCGGACAGCGGCTCGGAGTGCGAGACTTTGAAGCGCGTCTCTGTGAGAGGCTTCTCGGCGTCGACGCCGAGATTGACCGCCTCCTTCGACATCGCGCGCAGCCTTAGGCATTCGCCCTTGCCCGTGGTGCGATGCGCGATGCCGGCGGGAATCAGCGCGACTTCGCCGGGCTCGAGCTCGATTGAGCCGTATTCGTTCTCGATGGCCGAGGTACCGGAGAACTGAAAAAAGATGACATCGTAGTCCGCCGCGCGCGTGAACCCCGGCTCGCGCCCCTTCACCTGCTCGGCCGCGATGCGCAGCGTCTCGCCGTCCCATACGAGCGCCTGCGAGCCGCCCGGGTGGCTTTCGAGCAGATCGAAGACGCGGATGCGCGGCATCGGCCTCTGCCCGGCACGCACCGTGCCAATAAGACCGTCCTCATCCCGCTCGACCCAGATGTGCTCGTCGGGGTCTCTGTGAGTCATGAACTCGCGCACTTTGTTGCCCATAAAAGGCTCCTTCCTATGATTGAAACAACTTCTTGATCCAACCTGATTCGTCGAGCTTTTTCAGCACGCCGCTCTCGATCATCTTCTGCGCCTCGAGCTTTTTGATCTCGGGCTGATCCTCGGCGAGCATCTGGATCTGCTCCTGCAGCTTTCCGGGCGAGACGTAAGGCGGAACGTCGGTTTTATACGTGAGGCTCTTCCATGCGTCTTCAAGCTGCTCGGCGTCGGAGTTGCGCGTGTACTTGCCGATGATCGCCATCGCCTCTCTTTTGTGGGTTTGAATGTAGCGCACCGAGTGGAGCCACGTGCGCGCCATGTTCTCAACGACGACGGGCTTGCTGCGGATAATCTTCCTCGTCGTGATGAGACAGCGGACCAGCGCGGGAACTTTCAGCTCCTCGAGGTCGACGAGCCGGCGGTAGCCTTCTTTCTCGAGCGCGAGATTGTTAGGCGTGTTGAGAATCGTCGCGGGAACGACGCCCCGGCGGAGCGCCTCCATGCGCTCCGGCTGCTGGCCGGTCTGCACAAAGCGCACGTCCTTCACTGAAATGCCGCTGCGCTTCAGCACCTCACGCATATAATAGTACGGCTGATCGCCGGGACGGCTGATGCCGACCGTCTTACCGCGAAGCTCCTGGATGCTCTTGATCGACGGATGCGAGAGCACGACGTAGTCGAGCACGATGTTCGACAGGCATCCGAGCAGCACGACGTCGCCGCCATTGGCGGCGTAAGGGATGTAGGTGGACGCGCCGGCGTGGATGAAATCGATCTCGCTGGTGACGAGCGCGGCGGAGGTCGTCACGGTCCCGCGCATGTAAACGACGCCGGCGTCAAGGCCGTATTTCTCGAAAAGTTTCGCCTCTTTCGCAACCCAAAGGGGCGCGTAGCCGCCGGAGATACTCGTGTAAACGGCCGTCGTCTTGTCCGCGGCGGCGGCAAAGCAGGGCGTAACGATGAGCGTCAGAGCGAGAAGAATGATTTTGCCGCGCATTGCATAATCCATCAGCGCGATCCCTTCACCGCCTCGTCGAGAACGGAGGCGTCGATCATCGACTCGGGCTTGAGATTTTTCACCGCCGGCACCGTCGGCACGAGCGAGTCGATCGCGTAGCGCAGCCCCTCGATCGGAAGCGCCGGAACGCTTTCGAGCAGCGGACCGGAGTTGAAGCGGTAGTTCTCATCGAGAATGTCGCGGTCCTTGAGCCGCAAGTATTTCGCCAGCACCTTTTTGCTGAACTCCGGATCGCTCTGAATCTTCTTTACACCCGCCATGAGCGCGCGGAAATACTTGACCAGCACGGGCCGGCGCTCCCTCAGCGTAGCGCGTCGGACCGCCATCGCGTTGCCGATGACGGGAAAGCCGAGCCCTTCGAGGTCGAGGACGGTCTTGAACCCGGATTTTTCCAAAATCAGCGCGTTCGCAGGATTGACGATCGTTGCCGCGACGCGCCCGCTTTTCAGCGCGAGCACGCGGTCGTTCTGCCCGCCGACGGCGACGACGCGGATGTCCTGCTCGGGGTTCATGCCGAAGCGCTGGAGCGCGAGGCGCATATAGAAGTGCGACACGTCGTGGATGCGCGCGACGCCGACGATCTTCCCCTTCAAGTCGGCCGGTTTTTCAATCCCGGGCGCCGCGACAATGCGGTACTGCATGCGGTTGTAGATACTGCCGACGAACATGAGATCGGCGCCGCCCGCGGCGGCGCTGATGACCGCGTGCGGGATGCAGTAGAGCAGGTCGACGTCGCCGGCGATGAGCGCGGCGACGGCCGGCTGGCCTTGTATCGTAATCAGCTCGACGTCGAGCCCTTCGCGCTGGAACAAGCCGGATTCCTGCGTCACCCAGAGCGGCATGATGGCGCCGCCGATGTAGCAGTTGCTCACGCGGAGCTTTTCCGCCGCAGCGGCAACCGAAACGGCGCTTACGATCGATATGAGGAAAATGAACGGAAAAAACTTAGAGAGAAACGGAATGCGGGAACCCTGGGCGAGAAGATGCATCGATTCCTTCCACGAGCCGGAAGGAATCTAACAAACGAAAGAGAAAGGCGTCAAGCTACGGGGCCGTCGATTCGGAGCCGGAGGACTTGCTTTTCGATTCTTTCTTTTCGGCGGGCTTTTCTTTCGTCTCCGATTTGGTTTCGGAAGAAGATTTGCTCTCGGATTTCGAACTCTCGGGCTTCGAAGAGGAGCCGTTGTCCGACTTCCCCTTACGGGCGTAGTCGGTAATGTACCAGCCGGTCCCCTTGAGCTGAAAAGACGTGTTCGAGATGAGCTTCTTGACCTTGCCTTTGCAAGTCGGGCAGCGGCTCAGCGGCTTCTCCGTGATCCGCTGGGTGGTCTCGAAATCGCCGCATTTATCGCAGTGGTACTCGTAGATAGGCATAAAAAAGGCACCCGATTTCCGGTGCTTACAATAAGATAATCATAGCCTGGCGGGTTGTCAATCGGCGCAGCGGGCGAAAGCGCAATCGGCCGGAACGCTTAGACTATTTAATGTCCAATTCGTCGAGCACGCCTTGGAGCATGACGCCGTTAAGATCGCAGGGGGTCACGGCGCAGTATTCGAGGCCGTAGCCGATGCGCTCGTCGACGTAGCCCTTCTCCAGCATGTATTCGAGTACGCCGCGGACGATCGAGGCGTGCGAGGCGGTCCCTTCGTGCTCTTTGAGATCGGCCTCGTAATGGGTGGTGTAGTAGACGACCTGCTTGAGGTCGAGATTGTATTTTTTCATGAGCGCGTCGCGCCAGTCCTGCGAGAAGTAGCCCATCGCCTCCTCCCAGACGACCGACGCCCAGTAATCCGCCAGTGCGCCGTCCCACACGGCGACTTTATGGAAATCGCCGAGCGCCCGCGCCGCGGGAAGCTGATGCGTATCGAGCACTTCGCGCTCGCTGAGACCCAGCGCCTGGCCGGTCTTGACGAGAATGAGAATATGGCCGGGCGGCTCGGGCTTGCCGAACTCGTCGACCAACTTGGAGGCGAACATGCGCATAAGCTTCAAATCTTTTTTGAGAAAATCGACTTGCTTGTAATAGACGGCGAGGCCGAGGGTGTTGATCGTGAGGACGAAGCTGGCCCAGTTGCGGTAATAGAGACGTAGCGCCTCCATCGGCAGGCTGCCGTCTTTCAATTTGCGCATGAAGAGGCTGTCGCTGACCTTCTCCTTCCAGCGCGCATGCATTTTTTCATAGAGGCTATCGACGATCCCTTTCGCCTCCTCGCGCGACATCGGCTTGCCTTCCAACATCTTCCTCTCCTCGATCATTTCGCAGGCGCGCGCTTTTTAACCGCCTTTTCGCCGGTCTTGTAATGCTCGCCTTTGAGGGCGAGTTCCGCTTCTTCTTCGTCTTCCTCGGTCCAAGCGCCGAGATTGTAGCCGTACCACGGGTCCTGCGGTTTGAGCTTGGGCAATTCGAGCCGCTCCCACAGCGTGCGCGCGCGCTCCATGAATTCTTTTTTCGGCAGTGACACCGGCGGGTAATCC
>DATFWH010000113.1:0-4117 GCA_035259465.1 Binatia bacterium | reverse complement strand
TGCCATGTCTGGCCGGTAAGATCGATGTACGGACAGCGGTCGGTTTTCATCTGGAACGCGCGGTAGCCGTCGCGGTCCTCAAGTGTGCGCGCGAGACGCCATGCCGCGGCCGATTCTCGGAGCTGTCTGAGGTCGAGGCGGAGTTTGCGATTCGTGAGATATTCACCGAGGCTTTCGATCGCTTCGGCTTCGTTGCCGCGGCGTAAGATTAGGTCTAGATAATCCGAGCCGGCGATGCCGGAGCCTAGGAATTCCAGCGAACGCGCCGGAAAACCGCTCACCCGCCGCGGCCTCATCGCCAGCGGCGCGATGGCGATGAGTCTGCCGTCGGATTCGATCGTCAGTAGGTAAAGCTCGCGACCGCCGGCCAAGTGCTTCCACCATGCAAAGAGCCACTCCCATGTGAGAAAGAAACAGTCCGCCGAGCTCGCGACCAGCAGGTCGGTCCAGGAACCGCGGAGCTTTTCGAAGCCGGCCAGCGTGTCGATTCTTTCAATCATGGCCTAGGCGGCTGCGATCGGCAGCAGCGACAGAAACACCAAACCTACGTGCAGGCGGCCGTAACGCAGAAGCGAGTAGAGCCGCCCGCGCCGGAGCGTCGGCAGCGCGCCGAACTTGACCGCGTGGATGAGCGAGGTGCGGAGTTGCCGCGGCATGACGTACAGCCAGTAATGCGATCGGGTCTTGTCCGCCCAGCGGAGCTTCCACGGATCGCTCGCGCCCAAAAACTCGTATTCCGCTACGCCGCGCTCGCAGCATTCCTGGAAGAGGAGGTGGCAGAGCAGAAGATACGGAGAATAGGCGGAATAGTCCGGATCGTAGCCGGATTTCAAAACATAAATCTTGTTTTTGTAGAATAACGCGTAGGCGAAAGCGATCCGCTTCCCGCCGACGCTCAAGAAAACGAGCCGCAACAGACCGCTTCGTGCCGCCTCTTCGGCTATCTCACGGTAGAAGCACACCAGGTCGGGACGGCAAAGAATCGCGGTTCCGCTCTTCGCCTTCCAGGCGGCGGCCTCGATTTCAAAACCTTGCGTCACCTGCCGCTGCAGATCGTCGTGATTCGAGAGCACCTCCAAGCGCACCTGCCCGTCCCGGCGCAGACGACGGAGGCGCTTCCCCATTTGCGCGCGGTGATTGTGGCTCAGCCGCCGCAGCAGCGCGTTCCAGCCCTGGTCGAAATCGAGATACGGGCAGTCTTCGGAATGCCATATCCCTGTCAAAAAATTATCTCTGGAAGCTAGGATGGGAACTTCCTTCAGAGTCTGCGAATCCGAGGGCACCTGCGTAAGCTCGACCGCGTCCCAAGCATCGGCCTGCTCCTTGAGGCGCTCCCAAATCGCGCGGTACGCGTCTTTTGGGCGGTCGGCGACGATAATGTCGAAGCGCGGCGTGTGAACGTTGGCGATAAATCCGATCTTGCGCATGCGAAAACCGTACATCCGGTCGACGCTGACCATCAGCGGCGCGATCGCGATCGGACGATCTCCGGCCTTGACGACGAGGATTTGCAATTTATGTCCGGCGCCGAAACAGCGCCACCAGACGCGCACCCAATCGTGGCTGAGGAAGGGGTGGTCGATTTTCGCTTCCTGCACGAGCTGGTCCCACACCGGACGCAGGGCGAGAAAGGCGCGTTCGTCGGCGACGGTATCCACCCTGATTTTCGCATCCTTGGATCCGGAAGAGAGACCGCCGGCCGGCTCTTTCGACGGCCGCTTCTCGCCCTTGCGAAATATCTCGTGGAAGGGCTCGGTCATCGCGTTCCCGCATCCCGGCGGCGCACCAGGATGCTTTCGAGAAAGAGAAAATCGATGCCGGTGCCGAGGAAGGTTTCGACGGCTTCGTCCGGCGTATTGACGATCGGCTGCCCCTTGATGTTGAAGCTCGTGTTCAGGGCCATCTCGCGGCCGGTGGTCTGCCCGACCGCGGTGAGCAGCGAATGAAAGTCCGCATTGTCGCTGCGCGAGACGGTTTGCACGCGCGCCGAGCCGTTCACATGCGTGATGGCGGGCAATTCGGCGCGGTAAGGCCGACGCACGTCGACCGTCATGATCATGTACGGAAGCTCCGTCATCGGCGCGACTTCGAACCACTGATGCACCTGCTCGAGCGTCACCGCCGGCGCGAACGGCCGGAACGCTTCGCGCATCTTCACCATGGCGTTGATGCGGTCGCGCATCTCGGGATGGCCGGGGTCGGCGAGAATGCTGCGGTGCCCGAGAGCGCGCGGCCCGAACTCCATCCGGCCGCGGTACCACGCGAGCACCTTGCCGGCGGCGATTATCTGCGCCGCTTCCCGGCAGACGTCGTCCAAGGCCGCGAAGCGGACGACGTCGATGCGATCCGCAAAGCGGGCGAGCGCCGCGTCGATATCGGCGGCCGAATGCTCCGGACCGTAAAACGGCGTCGGGATTCGTTCGTTGCAAACTGCTCCCGAGGTCGCCGCGCGATAGAGCGCCGCGCCGAGGGCGGCGCCGTCGTCGCCCGCCGCCGGTTGAACATAGATATCGTCGAACAGGCCCGACGAGAGCAGCCGGCCGTTAGCCGTGCAGTTGAGCGCCACGCCGCCGGCCAGCGCGAGGCGTTTGAGGCCTGTTTTTCTGCCAAAGTAGCCGCACAGGTGCAGCATCGTGCGGTCGAGACACGCTTGAAGCGCGGCCGCGACGTCGCGATGCACGTCGGTGATCTCCGCCTCGGGGTCGCGGGCGGGGACGAGATGGCGCTCCAGGTATTCGCGTGTGCGGAGATGGTTCTCGCGCTCGTCGCGCGTCCGGTTCAGCTTCAATATCGGAATCTGAATCGAACCGTCCTCGCCCAACAACACCGTCTGCTCGAAAAAAGGGCGAAACCTCTCCGGGTTGCCGTATGGGGCTAGACCCATAATCTTGTATTCGTCCGCGTTGAAGTCGAAGCCGAGATGAAACGTGATCAGCGAGTAAAGAATGCCGATCGAATTGGCGGCGGAAATCTGGTGTACGCGCTCCAGCCGACCCGCGCCGGCGCGATAGACCGAGGCGCTGTGTACTTCGCCCATGCCGTCGATCACGACGACGAGGCAGTCTTCCCACCCCGAGGTGAAATACGCGCTCGCGGCATGCGAGACGTGATGGTTCACCGACTGTACCCGCGCCGGCGGAAAGCCCGGGAGATGGCGGTCGACGGATCTTAAGAGAGCCTCTTTGGAATAGACCTCGCGATAGCAGGCGGCGCCGACGGGATCGATCGAGTACGCCGCGGCGAACGGCGTGTAGTCGAAGGCGTGGGCGATCTCGTCCACGTCGTCGATTTCCATGCCGGCCTCGGCCAGGCAATATTCGATTGCCCGGCGCGGGAAATCGCCGCTGTGCTTCTTGCGGTTGAAGCGCTCCTCCGCCGCCGCGGCGACCAGGATGCCGTCGGCGATCAACGCCGCGGCGGCGTCGTGTCCTTGCGACATGCGGTACTCGCGCTCGTCGAGTCCCGGCCAGTGCCGCCGCTTGAAAGCCATGGAGTTTTCCAAGCCGCTGATGCCGATAATATTCATCCTGACTCCTGCGCTGATCGACTAGGCAGACCGCGCGACGTCGAGAGGGACCGGCGGGACCTCGCGATAAGAGATGCGAAGTCTCCGGCGCCTCGCTATGGGCCATTGGGCGACGAGGCGGAAGCGCATGCTCCACTCGCCTTCGAGCCTTGTGAGAAAGGCGCTGCCGCGATGGATCGCCTGCACGAGCTCCGGATTGTTCGAGTGCAGGAGCAGCCAGTGTCCGCGATGGTGAAACATGGAATATTTTTCGTGAAATTGCTGCACGAACGCCGGCTCGAAGCGGCCGGAGAGCGCCGAGGCGCCGTGGCGCGCCGCGTGATCGAAGAGGTGATCGAGAACCAGCTTGATCGTCTGGTCGTACGCGCCGATTTGCAGGACTTCGCCGAGACCGTTCGGCGCGACAATGTAAATGTACCAGCCGGCGATCTCGCCGTCCGCGCTCCGCACCGCCACCTTGCGCAGCTCTCCCCATTCGTCATTCCGCGCGAGCACGCGCAGCAGCCAATCGAGTGAGCGCTCGTTGTACTCCGGACGCAGCACGCAGCGGCGCGGCACGCGGGACAGGCAGTCGAGGAGATCGGCGGTGCC
>DATFWH010000112.1:0-6043 GCA_035259465.1 Binatia bacterium | reverse complement strand
ACCGGGTGGTGCAGCAGGGCGATGTAAATCTTCGCGCGCGGCTTCGTTGCGTCCGGCGCCGCCTGCGCCTTGGCGAATAAGTCGGGCCTGCGCTCGCGCGTGAGCTTTTCGCTCATCTCGCGGCGCCATCGGCGGATCTTTTCGTGGTCGCCGGAAATCAGCACCTCCGGCACTTTCATGCCGCGGAACTCTTCCGGTCTTGTGTACTGCGGATATTCGAGCAGGCCGTCGCTGAACGAGTCTTCCTCGGGCGACTGCGCGTTGCCGAGGACGCCGGGGACGAGGCGCGCAACCGCGTCGATCACGACGAGCGCCGGCAGCTCGCCGCCGGACAGCGTATAGTCGCCGACGGACAACTCTTCGTCGGCGAATGCCTTCACGCGCTCGTCCACGCCCTCGTAGCGCCCGCACACGAGCACGATCTCTCCCTCGCGCGCGAGCCGCGCCGCCTCGGCCTGATCGAAGAGCTTGCCCTGCGGGCTCAAGAGGATGACTCTCGGCCGCTTGAGATTTTTTTTCGCCGCCTCGATCGCCGCGACCAGCGGTTCGGGCTTCATCACCATGCCCTGGCCGCCGCCGTACGGCGTGTCGTCCACGGTGCGGTGCTTGTCGCTCGTGAAATCGCGCGGGTCGACGAAGCGCACGTCGACGAGCTTTTTCTCCCGCGCGCGCTTCAGGATGCTGTGCGCGAGCGGCGAATCGAACATGCCCGGAAAGAGCGTGATGACGGTAAAGCCCGGCATAAAAATGTGGGAATAAGTCTAGACGGAAGGGAAGGGGAAGTCTAACGGGAAAGAATTTCGCGAGCGGGTACGATCAGCGCCGCGCCACCGCGTGGGCCTGCCTTTCGGCGGCCTCGCAGCTCGTCCGGCCGTGGCAATTTGTCACCGCGGCGAGTCTTTCGTGCAGCGCCGTTTTCTCCTCGGCGGGCAGCGCCGCGAAGCCGTTCCGCAGCTCGTTCGCATCGGCGGCGAGGTCGTGGTACTCCCTCTCGCCGTCGGCGTACTCCACGTAGACGAAATTCGCGCCGCGGATCGCCTCGTAGGTCACCGGATTCCCGCTGCGGGCGTGGGGATAGTCCGGATCCTCGGGATCTTTATTCGGACCATGGTGCTCGACCAGCGCCACACTGCGCCAATCGGCCGGTTTTTCTCCGTGCAGCAGCGGCACGAGGCTGCGCCCGTCGACGTCGGCCGTCGACGCCGCGCCGGCGAGTGCCGTGAAGGTCGGATTCAGATCGACGTTCTCGACGATGTCTTGGACCGTTCGGCCGGCGGGAACTCCCGGCCCGGTGACGATCAGCGGAACGTGGATGTCGGTGTCGAACGCGGTCATTTTCCCCGGCATCAGCCGGTGCTCGCCCATGTGATAGCCGTTGTCGGAGCTGAAAACGAAATAGGTGTTTTTCTCCGCGCCGATCGCCGCCACCGCCGCTTGCAGCGCGCCGATCATCGCGTCGACGGCCTGCACCGACTGGGCGCGCTTGCGAAACTCTTTATCGATCTCGGCCATGTCGCTCCTGGACAGCGCGGGATGCTGAAGCAGCCATTTCGGCGCCTGCGGGTCCTGCGGCGCGTTGAATGCCAGCGTGCGCGGCGCGTGAAGCCCGGGAAAAGCATTGGCGTCGCGCGGCGCCGGCGTGTACGGCCGGTGCGGCGCGAAGGTCGCGACCTCGACGAAGAACGGCGCGCCGGCCGACTGCTTGATGAAGCGCGCCGCCATAGCCGAAGCCACGTCGGTCAAATAGTCGGCCGGCCGGTTGCCGTAATAAACGACTTTGCCGCTCTGGTTGAGGTTGTAATGAAATTCACTGTACGCCCTGCCGGCGACCGCCCACGACGTCCAGCCGGGCGCCGGCGCATGCCGCTCGGGCGTATAGCCGTTGAGATATTTGCCGAGCAGCGCGGTGCGATAGCCGGCGGCCGCGAGCGCGACGGCGAACGTCGATTGCTCGTGCCCACGTTTGAGAAAGGAGAGATAGCCGCCGTCGCTGCCGGCGTTGCGGAAAATGCCGGTGTCGTGCGGGTAGCGGCCGGTGAAGATCGACGCGCGCGACGGGCAGCAGAGCGAGTCGGTGACGAAGGCGTTGGCGAACGTGACGCCGCCTTTTTGCATCTGGAGCACGTGCGGCATGTACTGCACCAGATTCCAGGAGAGGTCGTCGGTGAGTATGAATATGATGTTGGGTCTCGCGTGGGGTGTGGCTTCCTCGGCAACGGAAGCCTCGCCGAAGCCGAGGAAGAATGGGAACAGAATGGCGAATGCGTAAAAGCAATTCAGCCCCAGGCGATGTGAAATGCGCGCGCGGCGAATATTACAAGCGTGAAAGGAAGTCATCTTTCGACTCTCTCACGGGCTAAAGCAAATTTTTTATCGTGTCAACGCGGGTACGGAAGGAATGTCGAGCAGAAAATACGCAGCCGGCCGATACGTTAAATGCCAGTTGATTTCACCCCAGCTTCGCCCTCAGCTTCAGGAAGCGCTGGCGCGCCTGCTCGATGCGCTTGGAGGCGGCTTCAAATAGGCATTGAAAAATAATTCTGCCAGGCGGTGCGGTCGTAACCCGAGCGATAGGATGCCTCGTAATCCGCTGCGAATGCCTGCATCGAAAGCGGCGTTTCGTCGAGCAGAAATACCCCCAGACCACACTCGGCCAGCAGTTGATGGACAACTTCAGGCGTCGTGCCGTAGTGAGCGTGGTGGATTTTGGCGCACTCGAAATAAACGATCGGTCGGCACCGCCGAAGAATTTCAGTCGAGCCGCGCAGGACTTCCAGTTCGGCCCCTTCGACGTCAATCTTGATGAACGCGACATGAACGTCGAGTGGAATCACGTCATCGAGCTTTTTGAGCTTTACCAGAATCTCTTGCGGATGCACCCGAAAAGGATATGGGTGTGGTCGCAGTCCGCTCCAACCCGGCAGCTCGGGAACGAACTGGAACCCTGCTTCGCCGTTGTGGTCCGACAACGCACAGTCGAAAACTTCGGCTCGAGGAAATCTTCGACTCAAATCGGAGAACATGGCTGGGATCGGCTCGAAAGCGTAGTGCCGGCCGTCGGGAGCGAATTCAAAGAACTGCTCAAGAAAGAATCCGCGGTGTGCTCCGATATCCACGCAGGCGGAGTCTCGCTTCAAAGTCTTTCTCATCATCGCGCGCACGAAGGCGTTGTCCCTCGCGTCGCGTAAATCCGCTTCGGTAATATACAGCTGATTGGTGTTGGTCAGTGCGCCGTACAAGCGGCGAGCGTACGGCTCGAAACGTGTGCCGATGATAAGATGCTTCAATGGATTCATACCGCTTCTGTCGTCAAGAGTAGTACGCCAAGAAGCAACAAAAGGCGTCGGCCACACCCTATGATTTAACCCAGCTTCGTCCTCAGCTTGACGAACCGCGCGCGCGCCTGCTCGACGCGCTTGAGGTAGTTCCGGAGACTCTGCTCGCCGCACTTTTCGCCGGAGGCGGCGTGGAAGGCGCGGCGGATGAACGATTCCGCCTTGCCGGCGCCGCATAGATGGACCGCAGCGGCGAGCTTTTGCCGCTGGTTGGCGGTCGTCTTGCTGACCGTGCTTTTCGCGCCGAGCGTCTTCTGTACGATATGCTGCAGGTACGCGGCGGTAAGCTCGATCGCGTGGCTGGGCACGGCGCGGTTGTAGAGGTTTTTCAAGCGGCAGCCGATGCCGCTCACGACTTTATGATCCTTGATGCAATAGTTCCGTGCTTCTTCGAAGGTGCCGTCGGTCATTTGATACATGCCGACGGAGCTCGACGCCGGCCGGTAAATATCGAACGGATTCCATGACCACTGCCAGCGCCAGTAGGTACGCGCGATCGGATTGCCTTCCGCCTCGACCTGTGCGATGGCCGCCAGCAGCTCCGGCGGGATATCGGCGGTCGAATATTTGACGAACAGCTCGCCGTAGCTCTTCCACGTCTCCTCGGGCGATTTGTAAAACGACTCGCTCATCGGCGCGAGGAGCTCGGCGGGCTTGCGGGAGACCTGGTAGAGCCAGTTGATGACGAAGAAAAACCCGAGCGCGATAATGAAATAGCCGACGATTATGCCGCGGTCGCGGAGCCGCCAGCGCCTCGAAAAATCCGTTAGCGCACCGATGGCTGCTAAAGACATCGGCGCGCATTCTACTCCGAACCGAAGCCGGGGTGAAGAGGTAAAATGAAGAGTGTGTTAAAGGTTGTCCGTGTTTTGCGGCGATTGACCGGCGCGCTCCATGCGTGCCGCTATTTTTCGTTGGCCTACAGCTCCAACAATCCCTCCGGCGGGTCGATGATGACGCGGCCGGCGTCGAAGTCGATCTTGGCGATGATCTCCTTCACGACCGGGATGAGATATTCTTTTTTTCCGTCTTCGACGACGTAGAGGTCGCCGCCGGGCGTGGGCCAGAGGCGCGCGATCGTGCCGACGCGCGCGCCCTTGGTGTCGAACACTTCCATGCCGACGACCTGGTAATAATAAAATTCGTTTTCGCCGAGCGTCGGCAGGTCGGTCTCAGCTACGCGCACGACGGCGCCGATCCATTTCTCGGCGTCGTTGATATGGTCGACGCCCCCGAAATGGACGAGCAGTTGCTTCTTGTGCGGCTTGACGCTTTCGAGCAGCATCGGCGCGCGCACGCCGTCCTTTTCGAGAAAAACTTCTTTCGCGGACAAGAGAGTAGGGCTATCGGGATTGTAGGGCGACAGCCTAAGCCAACCCTCGATGCCGTGCGTGGCGACGATCTCGCCCAGTGAAACCAGCCGCTCCGGCGGTTGAGGGGATGAAGGCGTGGCTTATTTCTCTTCGATGATCTCCAGGACGACCTTGCGGTTCGCCTTGGAGGCGGCGGCGTTCAGGATCGTGCGAATGGATTTCGCGGTTCTGCCTTGCTTGCCGATGATACGACCGAGATCTTCTTTAGCAACTCTCAATTCCACAACCGAGGCGGTGTCGCCTTGCGTTTCTTTCACTTCCACAGCTTCAGGGTTGCTGACCAGGGCTTTCGCCAGAAACTGCACCAGGTCTTTCACGGAAAATTACCCCCTTCAGGTTTGATTGCTCCGGGATTTCTTCATGAGCTCGGAAACGGTCTGCGAGGGCTTGGCGCCTTTCTTGATCCAGGAGTCGAGCTTCTCGCGGTTGAGCTTGATGCCGGCCGCGGCCTTCGGATCGTAACTGCCGACCTGCTCGATGAATTTGCCGTCGCGCGGCGAGCGGGAATCGCTCACGACGACGCGGTAGTACGGCTTCTTTTTGCCGCCGTGGCGGCTCAGACGGATCGTAACACTCATGAGTCCTTCCTTTTAGTTGTTGAACGGCATGGGCATCCGATTGAATAGGCCGCGGATGCCGCCTCGGCTGAAGCGCTGCATCATTTTTTTCATTTCCATGTACTGCTTGATCAAACGGTTGACGTCGGTGACGGTGGTGCCGCTGCCCTGCGCGATGCGCTTGCGCCGGCTGCCGTTGAGAATCTCCGGCTTGCGGCGCTCCTCGCGCGTCATCGAGTTGATGATCGCGTCCACGCGCTTGAGATCTTTTTCCGCCTGGCCGAGGTCGACCTGCTGCGACAGCTTGCGCGCGCCCGGCACCATGTCGAGCAGGTCGCCGATCGAGCCCATTTTTTTGAGCTGCCTCAGCTGCGCCTGGAAATCTTCGAGCGTGAACTGGTTCTTGCGCGCCTGCTTGAGCAGCCGCTCGGCTTCCTTCTCGTCGTAGACTTCGCGCGTCTTCTCGATCAGCGACAGCACGTCGCCCATGCCGAGGATGCGCGTCGCGACGCGCTCGGGATAGAACGGCTCGAGCGCCTCGGGCTTCTCGCCCGTGCCGGAGAAGAGGATCGGTCGGCCGACGATCTCGCGCATCGAGAGCGCGGCGCCGCCGCGCGCGTCGCCGTCCATCTTGGTGAGGATGATGCCCGTCAAATCGATCTGCTTGCTGAAGCCTTCCGCCTGATTGACCGCGTCCTGGCCGGTCATCGCGTCGGCGACGAGCAACGTGTGATGCGGATGGACGGCCTCGGTAATGTTTTTGAGCTCGTCCATCAGC
>DATFWH010000111.1:0-4660 GCA_035259465.1 Binatia bacterium | reverse complement strand
TCCGAGCGCAACAACGCCGGCGTGATTCACTGGGGCTTCGGCGGCAGCGTGATCCACGATCCCGACAAGCCGGAAGAATCCAAGGCGTGGATCGATTTCCCCAAGCAGAACGGACTGCCGAAGGACCACTGGTGGCACATCCACAACACGCTCGTGACCTACCGCCTGCACGTCCGCGGCACGAAGAACACCTGGATGACGGTCATCGACAAGGGCGAAATGCCCGCGTACAAAAGCCCCGAGATACGCGCGCTCGCCTCGCGCTACGGCGATCCCAACGAAGTCCTCGCCGAGGACTGGGCGCCGTATCTGCCCGGCATCAACGCGCCGGGCAAATATGAAGACTACGCGAAAAATCCGTGGAAGACGGTCTCAACGGTGATCAAAAAGATCGAAGACGGCAGCTACGAATATTTTTATCCGCCGGTAAAGAAAAGGCCGTAAGTGTCACGAGGTCGCCATGAAACGTTGGCTGATCGCGCTACTGATCATCATCGCGTGCGGGCTGTCCGGGCAGGCGGCCGAGCAGGCGAAGTATCCGGCGCCGCGCTTTCCCGCCTATCTAAAGCCGCCTAAATCGATCGACGACGTCATGCCGTACGCGCGCGCCGCCGTGCGGCAGACCGGCGGACGCACGCCGCTCGGCATGGTCGAAAAGGGGACGCTGATCGGCCTCGTCACCGAAGCGACGGCCGACGACATGGTGCTGCAGGCGATCGTCCGCGCCTACAAGGAGCGCGGCGTCGAGGCGCGCATCATCCCCGAGTACGAGCTCGCCGGCGTGAGCCGCGAGGAAGTCATCAAGGCGGTTCGCGCGAACAAGTGGTACACCTCTGAGCTCGGCTACATGGAGATCAAGCCGTGGATCACGCAGCGCTTCGCCGATCCCGAGGTGCCGAAGAAATGGCTGAGAGAGCGTCGGCCCGATATCTACAAGGCGATGTTCGCCCGGGACGACGAGATCTCGCCGGCCAGCTTGGAAATCTTCAAAAAGCTCGCGCAGCGGAACATGGGCCAGCTGCTCGCGAAGTATCTCGAGGAGCATCCCGAGGTGAAGGGCGTCTTCTGGCGCCGCGGGGGGCGCCCGAACACGCGCAAGGCGATGGGCCGCCAGGGCGAGAAGCTCATCGGCAACTTCATCTTCGACAATCACTGGGAATTGATGAATAAGGCGGCGACTTTTCCCGGCGACGTCTGGAAACTCGCCGAGGAGCGCGTGATCGAGCCGTTCGCCTGGGTGGAGCAGGTTAACGTCACCGACCCGGAGGGAACGAATTTCACCTTCTCGGTCAATGAAAAAGAAGCGTCCGCTTGGGCGGAGGGCGCGTATCAGCAGGGACATCTCTACCTCTACCCGACGCAGGCGACGCGCGGCTTCCCGTATTCCAAAGTGGATTATCCGGCGTGGTCCAAGCACTGGCTCGCGCCGATCCTCATCAAGGTCAACGGCGTCTTCGCCGGCACAAACAATCATTACGGCACTTATCCGCGCATCGAAGTGACGGTCAAAGACGGCGTCGTGAGCGAGGTCAAGGGCGGCGGCATCTACGGCGATCTCTGGCGCGAGTTCCTGAAGTATCCCAACATCAACGAGGCGCAGTATCCTTTCATGCCGGAGAAGGGCTACTGGTGGCTGCACGAGGCGGGCCTCGGCACGAATCCCAAGTTCTTCAAGCGCCCGGACGAGAACAAAGAAGGAAACAACATCTCGGAGCGCAACAACGCCGGCGTGATTCACTGGGGCTTCGGCCTGAATATGCTGCATGGCCCGAAAGAAGCGGTCCTGCCCAAGGAATGGATCGACTTCACCAGGACGGCGAATCTCCCCGACGACCACGGCTGGCACATCCATAACCTGCTGCCGACGTATCGCGTCAAGGTGCGCGGCACGAAAAACACCTGGCTCACGCTCATCGACAAGGGCGAGCTGACCGCATTTAAAAGCCCCGAGATCCGCGCGCTGGCGTCGCGCTACGGCGACCCCAACGAGGTGCTGAGCGACGACTGGGCGCCGTATCTGCCGGGCATCAACGCTCCCGGCCGCTATGAAGACTATGCCAAAGATCCGTGGAAGACCGTCTCGATGGTGATCAAAAAGATCGAGGACGGCAATTACGAATATTTTTATCCGCCGATCAAAAAGGCGCGGTAAGGAATTTCAGATTTTAGATTGCCGATTTTAGATTGAATCGAAAATCCAAAATCTAAAATCGAAAATTGAACGGAGGCAAAGTTGAAGCGCTGGATGATTTCTATAGTTGCCGCGGCGTCCGTGACAGCGGGATATGCCGTCTGGAGCGCCGAGCAGGCGAAGTATCCGGCGCCGCGCTTCCCGTCTTATTTGAAGCCGCCGAAGTCGATCGAAGATATCATGCCGTACGCGCGCGCTGCGGTGCGGCAGACCGGCGGCCGCACGCCGCTCGGCCTCGTGGAGAAGGGGCAGACGGTCGCCATCTTCACCGAGCCCAAGGCCGACGAGATGGTCTTGCAGGCGATCAAGCGCGCCTACGAAGAGCGCGGCGTTAAAATCCAGATGATCCCCGAGTCGCAGCTTCTCGGCGTCACCAAGGAAGAGGCGCTGAAGGCGGTGAAGGCGCTACGCTGGTTCACTTCCGAGCAGGGCTACATGGAGGCGCACCGCTGGATCCTGAACGCGTTCTCCGACCCATCGGTCCCGAAAAAATGGATCAAGGAGAAGCGGCCTGACCTCTACAAGGCGATGTTCGAGAAAGAGGAAACGCTTTCGCAGGAGCAGGTGGATTTGGCGCGAAAATTCGGCGGGCGCAACGTCGCGCAGGTGATCGTCAAGTATTTGGACCAGCATAAAGAAGTCGACGCGGTTTTCTGGCGGCGCGGCGGGCGCACCAACACGCGCAGGCAGATCGAGCCTTACCACAATAAATTGTACGGCAATTTCATATTCGACAATCGCTACGAGCTGATGAACAAGGCCTCGACGTTTCCCGGAGACGTGTGGCGGCTCGTCGAGGAGCGCGTTATCGAGCCGCTGCGCTGGATCGATCAGGTGCGCGTCAACGACCCCGAAGGCACGAATTTCAGCTTCGAAGTCGACGAGAAGCAGGCGCTCTCATGGGCGAAGGGCGCTTACCAGCAGGGCCATCTCTTCATGTTCCCGCACCAGGCGACGGGGCGCTTTCCCTATTCCGCCGTCGATTATCCCGCGTTCACCAAGGAGTATCTCTATCCTTCGCTCGTGAAAGTGAACGGCGTTTTCGCCGGCACCGGCAATCACGCCGGGAACTATCCGCGCATCGAAGTCCATGTCAAGGACGGCTACGTCAGCGAAGTGAAGGGCGGTGGGCTCTACGGCGAGCTGTGGCGCGAGTTTTTGAAGTATCCCAAGATCAACGAGCTAAAATATCCTTATTTCGACCAGCCAGGCTACTGGTGGATTTATGAAGCCGGACTGGGGACCAATCCGAAATTCTTTAAGCGCCCCGACGAGAACATGGAGGGGGAGAATACCTCCGAGCGCAACAACGCGGGCACGATTCACTGGGGTTTCGGCCTCCGCCTCGATCACGGGCCGCAGGGTCCCGTCGAGTCGAAGGAGTGGGTCGAGTTCGCCAAACAGAACAACTTGCCGAACGACCACTGGTGGCACATCCACAACACATTGCCGACGTATCAGGTCAAAATCCGCGGGACGAAAAACACTTGGGTGACGCTTATCGAGAAGGGCGAGATCACGTCTCTCAAATCTCCCGAGATCCGCGCGCTGGCGTCGCGCTATGGCGACCCCAATGAGGTGCTGAGCGACGACTGGGCGCCGTATCTGCCGGGCATCAACGCTCCCGGCCGCTACGAAGACTACGCCAAAGACCCGTGGAAGACCGTCTCTATGGTCATGAAGAAGATCGAGGACGGCACCTACGAGTACTTCTATCCGAAGAAAACAGCGGAAAAGCGTTAAGCGGTAGTCAAAGTCGAAAAGGTTCCGGCAGCCTGACGCATGAGCATCAAGTTACGTCTCGCGAAAATCCTCGGCCGCCGCGCCGCGCTCGCCTTCGGCGTCGTGACGCTTTTGATCGCGGGTCTGCTCGCCGCGATCAACGTCGCATCGCGGCACGCGCTCAAGCTTTACATCGAAGACCAGCTCTCGCGCCTCTCGTGGGACGTGGCGCTCTATCAGACGACCGAGTTCTCCGTCTCGAAGGACGTTACGCCGCGGCTCCGCGCGGTAAACGGCGTCGAACGCGTCGAGAGCATCACATTTCTTCGCTCCAAGCCGCCGCCTGAGGCGGCGCTGCAGGTCGACCGCAAGCCGCTCGCGTCGCCGTGGGTGTCGATCCTCGCAGCGACCGACATGTCACTGCTTCCCTCCGAGGTGCGGCCGACGGCGGGAGACAGCGGCGCACATCTCGCGCTCGTCGGGCCCGAGCAGCAGATGGGGCACGCCTTTCTCGCGCTGCAGGGCGCGAAAAACTTTTCCGTCACCGTTCACAGCCATGGCGGTAAAACCGGCGAGCCGAATCTCTTCGACCTGCCGGTCCGCGGCGTCGTCCGCCTCGACCGCGCCGAGGTCAACCGCTACTTTATGGACGAGATCGGCACGATCTCGTTCGTCCCTTACATCGGCATCATTCTCGTCATGCCGCACAATTTCGAGCGGCTCCAGTGGTTCGACGCGCTCTCGCGC
>DATFWH010000110.1:0-15012 GCA_035259465.1 Binatia bacterium | reverse complement strand
GCCGGGTTCATCCTGGAGATGATCGCGCTCGCCTCCCTGAATGCCGCTGGGAGCTTAACTCTCTTGATTATTTGCGGCGTCGTCTTTGCGCTCGGAAACGCGATCGGCTCAGCGACGACGCTCGCGCTCGCGATCCACCGCGCCAACCCGCACCGGCGCGGCAAAGCGATGGCGTCGTTTTCCATCGCCTATCCCGCCGCGGCCGGCGCCGGCGCGCTCTGGAGCGGCACCGCCGTCGAGATGACCAGCTATTTCTGGATGTATATTTTCGCCGCGGCCATCGCGGGCGCTGGGCTGGCGCTGACGCTCGTCAACTGGAGAAACGTGGGCGAGCAGTAGGTTCTACTCGGACTATTTTTGCCTCAACTGACGAAGATCCTCTTCGATGTCGTCGAGCTTCTGCCTTTGCTGAAGCCGCTCGATCTGCTGCTGGCGCGTGAGGTTTTGGGTCTGCTGATCGCGGCGCACGCTCGCCGGCTGCTTCTCGAGCTGTTGAATCTTCTGATCTGCCTGCAGCCGCTTTAGCTGCTGTTCGTTTTGCAGCCGGTTGAGGTCGAGCTGCATCCGATCCACATCCGACGGCTGAAGCGTAGTGGCGCGCGGGTCGTTCCGCAGGTCATTCGGCTGGTTGCGTAGATTGTCGATCTGCTGCTGCAGGCGCGTTACGTCCTGCTGCTGCTTCAATTGGTTCATCTGCTGGTCGCGCCGCAGCTCATCGACCTGCTTCTGCTGACGAAATTGCTGCTCGCGCTCCTGAATGGGCGCGAAAGGGTCGGCGGCAAGCGCCATATCTGCACACCAGAGCGACGCTAGCAATACCAGTAGGACGAACCGCTGCATGCAATCAACATACTCCGCCGCGAGCTTGAGTAAAAGCCCCGGAAACCGGGTATTATGACGGAGGTTTTCAAGGTCAGCCGTAAACCCGCAGTGCGTACGGCAGAACGAGCGGATTATCTTCTATTGATCGGCACAGGAGAATTCCTCGACGCTGAGGCGACATTGTGGTTCGCCTGAGGACACGCTGCGACGGCCTGTCTCAGGCGATCCTCCGTGGGGTGAAAAGCGTCGCCGGCATAATTACGATTCTGGAATCCGCGCAAAATCCCGACCCAAATCCCGCAGTCCCATCCCAGTTTTTTCCAGTATTCGAGTCCAACTCGATCGGCTTCCAGCTCTTTATCGAGCGCGTAGTTCTGAAACTGCACGCTCGCCGGCAAACCGATATCCTTCGCCGTGATGACGCCGTGCGGCGCTCGATCGTAAGCGGGAGTGGCGCCGCCTTTTGCGTGCCCCGAGAGTTCATGCGCGACTTCGTGTGCGAGAATCTGTCGCAAAAGCCAGCGTGCGTTCGAGTTGTTAAAGGCCGCTCGGGCGAGCTCATAGCTGATATAAATGTGCCGCGCGCCGACGCTCATGCCGAGAACGTCTCTGCGGGGGAAGTCGGCAAGCTCGATACGGTATTTCCAGGCCTGAGCGCTATCGCCCGCGACGCGGATAATGGGCGCGGCCTCGTCGGCTACTTGGCGCTCCAGCTGGTAATCGGGCGTTGTGGGGATTCGGACTGAGGCGCAGGAGGCAAGGGAGAGGACAGCCAGGGCCAACCCGGAGGAGAAAAACAACTTCAACGTTCCCAAAAAGCGAAAAACTCCGATCGAAGGGGATGGAGTCACTTTACTGGATTGAGGTATTTGCCGCAAGTTTTTTCAGGGAAATACCGGAGCGAAAATAAAAAAGCCGGCCCTCGCGGGCCGGCTGTAAGCGGCTGGAATTACTTCGCTTTGAAGCGGCTGAAGACCTTCTCGGCATTTTGATGAAAGATTTTTTCTTTCTGCTCCGCGTTCAACCACGATAGGCTCTCGATCATCGGACGAACGTCGTCGTACCAGCGGCCGGTCCGGGGGTCTTTTTTAGAGCCGGCGCCGGGACGCTCTGTGCCGAAGAGGCAGCGGTCGGGCCCTACGATTTTGAAGAGCAGTTCCAGAGATTCGACGCTATAGAGCGCGGTGTCGAAATAGAGCTTCTTCAGCCGCTCGTCGAAGTTCTCCGTGTCGTTGGGACCGCGCAGCTGCGAGCGCCAGCGGCCGACCTGATAAGGAACCGGCCCGCCGCCGTGGGAAATGAGGAGCTTCAGCTTGGGAAAATCATCGAACACCTTCGAGCCCAGCAGCGAGATGATGGCGATGCCCTCTTCGGTGATGAAATGGTTATGGAAGGACTCGCGCTGGTTGCGGCAGCTCGCCGCGTGCACCAGCGCCGGCAAGTCGAGCTGCACGAGCTTTTCGTAGAGCGGATACCAGTATTCGTCGCCCATGCCGGGCGTCTGCCCGTCGCCTTCGCCGGGATCCGGATTGATCATGACGCCGACGAAGCCGAGTTCATTAACGCAGCGGTCGAGCTCATCGAGGCTGTTTTTCGGACTCACACCGGCGCATTGCGGCAGGCCGCCGATGCCGCGAAAGCGGTTGGGCTCGAGCTTCACCTGGAGAGCGATCGTGTCGTTGACCGCTTCGCAGTACCAACGGACGATCTTCTCGGGCTTCATCGAGTGCATCATCGTATACGGCCGCGGCGATATGAACGCCCAGTCGGTTCCGACCTCCTGCAAGACTTCCGCATGGCTGTGGCCGCGCCAGCGCGCCTTTTTGATCGACTCTTCCGTGATGCCGGGCGAGCCCTTGCCGTGGAAGCCGGCGCTGGCGATGAGTCCCGCCTGGTACGCGCCGAGCTCGCCGCCCGCGACGATGTGATTATGCACGTCGATGATCATGCTTCTCTCCTTTGCGGTGGATAATTCCCGCCAACCTATAGATCACGCGCGCCGCTTGTCAAGCCTGCGGCTCGGATTGGCTTTCTCGACGGCGATACGGACGATCGCCTGATCTCCCAAGGCTAATTTTTTACTTTGCTCGCGCCAGTCGGGAAGCTCGCCGCGCACCTAGCGGTGCCAAGTAGACGAGCAGATCCATCGCCTCGGGCAAAGTGATGATCTCCGCCGTGCCGTGGAGCTGGATGTATTTCGAGCCGCTGAACTCCTCACCCATTGTGAGCGTCGGCGCGCGCGTGAATGATTACGCGGCCTTGGGGGTCCAGCGCTGGTGTGACCAGCGTCAGCTGGGGCCAGCCATCGCGCTTCTGCGCGACGAGCACGCCGCGATGGTTGCGGGCGATAAATTCCCGGGCCTCGGCGATTTCCACGATCAGCCCCGGATCTCCCAAGCCCTGAACTTGTCGATCTCCGTCTTGACTGTGCCGAGGGCCATCGCGATGACGCCCGCGTCGTCGAGATAACCCACGCCGGGGATAAAATCGGGAATCGCGTCGAGCGGCATGAGAAAGTAGAGCAGCGCGCCGACTAGAATGACAAGGCTTTTGTTCGAAAGGTCCCGATACTCCCCTTTCAGCCAGGCGCGGACCATCCGGATGATCAGCTGCAAATCGCCGAAGACTCCGGCGAGAGCCTTGGAATGGGCGTTCATTTTTTTAACGCCTTCCTCAAGCACCTCGGCGAGCCTCTTGGCATCGGCGACGATCGTCTCCGCCGCCCGCACCGCGCGTTTCCAGCCGAAGGGTTCCACGTTTACTTGTCCCACAACCGCTCGAGGATTTCTTTCTGTTTCTCGGACAATTTTCTCCCCTGACCTACCTGCCGCGCGAGGCTCACGATGAAATCGCGCTCCCAGTCGCTGAATTTCGGATCTTTCGCCTCATCGCGCAGGCACGTGACCAGATATTCCGCCCGCGACTTTTGCGCCGTCGGTTTTTCCGGTTCGCGGCGCGGACCTCTTACCATCCGTAGCGCCATTTCGTGTTTCCCCTTGGGAGAAAATTTTTTTTACCATAAGCGCGCGATTGCGCGACGTCAAGAAAAAAGTCGCGGACATTCTCGGCCATTGATCGGCGGGGGTTTTTCTGACAGCCTTGAACAGAACCTCCATCCGAGCGCAGCCGTGGAAATAACCATTAAACTCTCCCCGGCGGACTACGAAACCATAAGGGACGGGACGCCGCACGGCTCGGTCGCCCACCAAGCGATCGACAGGGCGACGCGGATCGAGCACGCGCTCGGAGGGGTGGACTTCGAGGGCTACGACATTCCCTGCGACGAGACGCAGGCGCGGGCGATATTGGACGCCGCCCGCCGCTGCTGTCCGCACGCCGTCCGCGACATTGAAAAGGCGATCGCGTTCGCACGCTAAGCAGCCGCTCGTTTCCATGATCATTCTTTTCTGCGGCATCCCGGGCTCGGGAAAGACCACGATCGCCGAAATTCTCGCGACGCGCTTGAGCGCAACCGGTCGTGTTAAAGTTTTAACCTCGGATCGCATGAGATCCCCGGTCTACCGTCGCATGTTTCAGGCGCTCGCAGCTGGACGCGAGGATTTTTTGATCCTCGACGCGACGTTTTACAAAAAGGAATGGCGCGACCGCGTCGCGGCATTGGCGAAAGGAGAGACCGTCGTCACTGTTTATTTAAATTGCGCGAGAGAGACAGCTCTCCGGCGCAATCGCGAGCGGCGGCCGAATATCTCGGAGCGCGCGCTGCACATCGTCTATCATCGCATGGAGCCGCCGGATCGTCCCGATCTCGCGATCGACACCTCGAAGACCATGCCCGAAGAAGCGGCTGAACTGATCTGTCGGCGCGTGCGCGCGCACGAGACGCGCGCCTCCGAACCATAATAGTCGGCGGCGATCAGCGCTCCAGCTCCTGCCAGCGCGCGTAAGACGCTTCGAGCTCTCTTGCGAGCGCTTCGAGACGCGCCGCGGCGGCGGCGATTTTCTCCCGCGACTCGCGGTGAAAGTTTTCGTCGGAGAGCGCGGCGTGCAGCTCGGCCTGCTCCGCCTCCAAAGCTTCAATCTTCGCCGGCAGCGTCTCCAATTCACGCTGTTCTTTATAAGAGAGCTTGGCATTCTTGGCCTTCGCTCGCACTGGAGCCTCAACGACGTTGCGCGCCGGCGCGGCCGGCACGCTCAACTCTGCCATGCGCTCGCGATAACGCGCCCAATCCTCGTAGCCGCCGACGTATTCGCCGATTTTGCCGCCGCCTTCGAATACCAGCGTGCTCGTCACCACGTTGTCGAGGAAAGTGCGGTCATGGCTCACCAGCAAAAGCGTGCCCTTATAATCGGCGAGCAGGTCTTCGAGCAGCTCGAGCGTGTCGACGTCGAGGTCGTTCGTCGGCTCGTCGAGCACCATCATATTGACCGAGCGCGTGAAGATCTTCGCGAGCAGCAGGCGGTTACGCTCGCCTCCCGAGAGCGCCTTCACCGGCGAATCGATGCGCGCAGGAGGGAATAAAAAGTCCCTGAGATAGCCGATGACGTGCCGCGAGCGGCCGCGGACCGTGACGTAGTCGGAGCCGTCGGTCATGTTTTCGCGCACGGTCTTCTCGACGTCGAGCCGTCGTCGGTGCTGATCGAAATAGGCGATCTGCAGACGCGTGCCGCGCACGACATCGCCCGAAGTGGGCGCGAGCTCGCCGAGAATAAGCTTCAGCAGCGTGCTTTTCCCGGAGCCGTTCGGTCCGATAATACCGACGCGATCGCCGCGAAGGATCGCGGTCGACAAGTCGCGCACGATCGGCTCGCCGCCGTAAGAGAAGCTTACGCGGCGAAGATCGACGACGAGCTTGCCGGAGATATTCCCCGCGTCGATGCCGAAGCGCGCCCGGCCGAGCGCCTCGAGCCGCCGCGCGCGCTCGCGGCGCATCGCCTGGAGCGCGCGCACCCTTCCCTCGTTGCGCGTCCGACGCGCTTTGATCCCCCGCCGGATCCACGCTTCCTCCTCGGCGAGCTTCTTGTCGAACTTCGCCGCCGCGCGCGCTTCGATCTCGAGAAACTCTTCTTTCTTCCGCAGGTAATTTTCAAAATTACCGGGAAAAGAGACGAGCCGGCCGCGGTCGAGATCGACGATGCGCGTCGCGAGGCGACGCACGAGCGTGCGGTCGTGCGTGATGAAAATCAGCGCGCCGCGGTAGCCAGCGAGATATTTTTCGAGCCAGCTGATCGCGGAGATATCGAGATGATTGGTCGGCTCGTCGAGCAGCAGCAGGTCGGGCTCGCTGACAAGCGCGCGCGCGAGCATCGTCTGGCGCCGGATGCCGCCGGAAGCATCGGTCAGCCTCAGATCGGCGGGAAGACCAAGCCGTGTGAGAACGGTCGCGACTCTCTGGCTGACGTTCCAGCCGCCGAGCGCCTCGATGCGCGGGTGCAGCTCGGCCATCCGCTTGAGCGAATCCGGCCGCGCGGCGCCCGCCGCTTGCGCGGCCGCGTGATACTCGGTCAGCAGCAAGCCGAGTTCGCCGAGTCCGCCCGCGACGACGTGGAATACCGTCTCGTCGCTGTCGGGCGGCACCTCCTGATCGAGATGGCCGATGCGCAGCCCCTCCCGGCGCCAGACTTCCCCTTCGTCGGGGATCGCAGCACCGGTTATGACGCGGAGGAGCGTCGATTTGCCCGTACCGTTTCGGCCGACGAGGCAAACACGCTCGCCGGCCTCGATTTGAAAATCGGCATGCGCGAGCAGCGGAGTATGGCCGTAGGCGAGAGAAAGGTTATCCAACCTGAGGAGAACCACGGAAATCAAAAGTCAAAAGTAAAAAGGCAAAAGTTCGGAAGGAAATCCAAGCTACGACAAAGACGAACGATATCTAACGCAAAACTGAATGTCCTCTCCTTGATATCCCTTGGCTGCGTCTTTGCCATGTGGGCTTCTATTTTTACTTTTTACTTTTGCCTTTTAACTTCCTAGGCGTGCGCGGCGGCCCAGTTGGCGCCGGTGTGAATATCCACCGCAAGGCCGCAGCGAAGCTCCGCCGCCTCTATCATCGCTTTTTCGATCAGCGCACGCGCCCGGTCGAGCTTCTCCTCGGGAATTTCAAAGACGAGCTCGTCGTGAACGGTGAGCAGCATTTTGGCGACGGGCTCTTTGCGCAGCGCAGCATCGACGGCGATCATCGCGCGCTTGATAATGTCGGCCGCCGTGCCCTGAATCGGCGTATTGAGCGCCATGCGCTCGCCGAGCGCGCGCAGCCGGAAATTCGACGACTGCAGCTCCGGCAAATACCGCCGCCGGCCGAACATCGTCGTCGTAAATCCGTCGATCTTCGCGCGCTCCACTTGCGCGGCGAGGTACTCGCGAACCTTGGGGAACTGAGCGTAGTAGCTCTCGATGAAGCTCGCCGCTTCCTCCATCTCGATGCCGAGGCGCTGGGAGACGCCGTACGCCGACATGCCGTAGGCGATGCCGTAGGAGAATTGCTTGACCCGGCTACGCATATCGGGCGTCACCGCTTCCTGCGCGACGCCGTGCACCTGCGCGGCGATGGTCGCGTGAAAATCGTGGCCTTCTTCGAACGCGCGGCAAAACGTCGCGTCTTCCGACAGATGCGCGAGAACGCGCAGCTCGATTTGAGAGTAGTCCGCCGAAAGGAGAATGTGACCGGGCGGCGCGACGAACGCGCGCCGGATGCGGCGCCCCATCTCACCGCGAATCGGAATGTTCTGGAGATTGGGCGCGTTCGACGCGAGCCGGCCGGTCGCCGCTTTCGTCTGATCGTACGTCGTATGAATGCGGCTCGTGCGCGGATCGACGAGCGCGAGCAGCATCTCGGTAAAGCCGTTCTTGAGCTTGGAGACCTCGCGGTATTCGAGCAATGCATCGACGATCGCATGCGTGCCGGCGAGCTTCTCGAGCTCGGCGGCGTCGGTCGAATAGCCGGTCTTGATCCGCTTGGTCTTCGGCAGCGCGAGCTTCTCGAAGAGAATCCGCTGGAGCTGCGGCTGGGAGTTGACGTTGAACTGCTCCCCCGCGTGCTCCTGGACGGCGCGCTCCAGCGCCGTCATCTTGGCGCCGAAGTCGGCGTCTAGCTGCTCCAGGTACTTGCGGTCGATGAGCACGCCTTCGTGCTCCATGCGCGCGAGCACGCCGATCAGCGGAAATTCCAGATCGGAAGCGAGCTGCCACACGCCCTGCGCGCGAAGCTTTTCCTCCAGCATCGGCGCGAGCGCGCGCACGGCCACCGCCTCGCGCGCAACGGGACGTCTGTCGTCGGCGCCGAAGGCGAGCGCCGCCTGCTCGCCGGCGGCCAGCGCCGGCTGCTCTTCCAGAGAGACGCCCAGATAGCGCGCTGCGACCTCTGCGAGCGGATAGCCCGCCGCCGCGCCTGGCTCGATCAGATACGCCGCGATCTTGGTGTCGAGATAGAGGCCCTGCAGGTCGACGCCCGCGGCGATTGCCGCTCGAAACAACGGCTTGGCGTCATGGGCGATTTTCCGCTGCGACGCATTGACGAGATACTTCGCCAAACGCGCGGCGGCCTCGCCGAACGGGAGGAGACGCGCGACACCCGGCGCGTCGGAGAGCGCAAGCCATTTTTCGTTCCACGCGAAGGCCACGGCGACGGCGCCGATGTCGGATTCCCCGCGTAGATCGCCGAGATCGGTCAATTCGAGCGCGGCTGTCGGAGCTGTGGCTGCGTGCAGCTTCAATTCTTTTAGGCGCTCGTGCAGAGTGCGAAACTCGAGCGCGGTGAATAATTTACGTACTTCCTCTTCGTCCCACGGCTCGAGCGTAATCTTCGCCGGGTCGACATCGAGCGGCACGTCGTCCAGGAGGCGCCCGAGCTCCTTGTTGATCCTCACCTGGTCGGCGTGCGCTTTGATGGCTGCGCCGAGCTTCGGCGTAAGCTCGTCGGCGTGCGCGATCACCTGCTCGACGTCGCCGTACTTCTGAATGAGCTGGGCCGCCGTCTTGTCGCCGACGCCGGGAACTCCGGGAAGATTGTCCGAGCTTTCGCCTTTCAACGCAACGAAGTCGATCCATTTCTCCGGCCCGACGCCGTAACGCTCTGCTACCATCGCCGCGTCGTAGCGGATCACGTCCGAGATGCCGCGGCGCGTCATGATCACGGAGACGCCGTCGCGGACGAGCTGAAGGATGTCCCGGTCGCCCGTGACGATCACGATCTCACAGCCCGCAGTGCCGCACTGTTTGACGAGCGTGGCCAAGAGATCGTCCGCTTCGTAGCCTGCGAGCTCGAACATGGGAATTTTGAGCGCGCTCAGTACTTCACGGATAAGCGGAAGCTGCTGGCGAAACTTGTCGGGGGTCTCGGCGCGACCGGCTTTGTAGTCGGCGTACCGGTCGAGACGGAATTGCGGCGCGCCTTTGTCGAAGGTCACGACGACGGCGTCGGGCCGCTCGTCGCCGAACAGCTTGATCAGCATCGCGGTAAAGCCGTAGACGGCGTTGGTGACCTGCCCCGACGACGTAACCAGTGTGTCGGGCAGCGCGAAGAACGCGCGAAATGCAAGCGAGTGGCCGTCGAGCAGAACAATCTTCCGCTTAGGGCTGCGCGCGGCAACTTGATCGGTCTTCGCTCGCGCTTTGGCTGATTTAGCGGCCATGGTGTTGACTCTATCGGTTGCCTCGCCGGACGGCAAACCGGCCTGAGGAGAGGTTCGCCAAACCTTGCTGATTTTTACTGACTAGTCGGCAGCGCGCGGCGAGCGCCGGAACGGTCATCGGCTCTGACGGCTCGTGCGCAGGATTTGTCTGTCTTCAAGGGCTTTTAAAACGATCTGAACGTAATTTTTAATCGCAGCGTTCACGTTATCCGGATCGTAAGACCGGACGGTGCCGGTCCAAACGACTTCACCCTTCGCCACATCGTAGAGCGTGCTTTCCGAGCTGTACACATTGTATTGATACACGCTCGGCCCGTAGAGTCCGTACCAACTCCCGCCGAAGTGCGGGCCGAAAAAGCCGAACGAGGTGTACGGATAATAATAACCCGGACGGTATTCGACTTTCGGCTCGACGCCCAAAGCGCGCACGAAAATCGCGGCGTCGGCTCCGGCCTGTTTCGCCGCTTGCTTGAGCGCGTCGTCGGTGACGTTTTGCTCGTCCGGAATGTACCGATAGCTCGGCACGGCCTCCAAACCGGCGGCCTGCAGTTGGGTGACGAATTCGTCCTCCAGGTTGCGACGGACCGCGCTCTCGCCGCCACCGCTGCCGCCGACGAGAACTCTCCGGAACGGCCGGCCGGCGTATCCGGGGTTACTCCACTCGCTCACGAGCCGGGTGCTCGTCGAGCAGCCGGCCAGGCACATCAGCAAGCCGAAAATCATCGGGACGAAAAGTCGCTGCGCTCGTGCGTTCATAAAAAGCTCCATCGCCCTAAAGAGGGATTTTCACACATACCATTGTAGTCTGTTTTTTCGAACAGGGCCATTCGACGGCAGCGGGCCGGCGTGCTAAAAATCGGCCGATGGCCCCGCCTAACAAAAGCCCTCGACCGCCGCACTTTTCCATGCTGCGAAGCTACCGTCCCGCCGATCTGTTGACGCTCGGCAACGCCGCGTCGGGCACGGCGGCGATCTTCTCGGTTATAAGCTATGTGGAAACGCCGGATCGCTGGCGCGTCTACCTCGCCCTCGGCCTTCTGCCGCTGGCCCTCGCGCTTGACATCGCCGACGGGCGGGTCGCGCGCTGGCAGAAGAAACATTCGCTGTTCGGCGGCGAGCTCGACTCGCTGGCCGATATCGTGAGCTTCGGCGTCGCCCCAGCCGCTCTCGCCTACGCGCTCGGGATGCGCGGCGGGTGGGACGTGGCGGTCCTGCTTTTCTTCGTCGCGTGCGGCGTCAGCCGCCTGGCGCGCTACAACGTCACGGCGGCGGAAATCGCCGCGGCGGGCGAGAAGGTAAAATACTTCGAGGGCACACCGATTCCTTCGAGCCTGTTCTTAGTTCTCATCCTGGGCGCCTGCTTTCACTGGGATCGAGTCGGAGAGGGATTGCCTTTCGGCGCGGTGCGAGTCGCCGGACTCGAGTGGCACCCCGCGTCGCTGATTTATTTTTTCAACGGCGCGGCGATGATCAGCAAGACTTTGCGCATTCCGAAGCTCTGAATTAACGGTTCCTCCGCAGCTCCTGCAGCCGCTCTTGCTCGGCATCCTCTTCGGATTCCCCGTGTTGATTATCGGAATCCTCGTCCATGTCCTCATCGTCGTCTTCGTCGGAGGGTTTTGATTTGACTTTAGGACGCTTCTCCGGCGCCTGCTCAGGCAACGGCGACGCGGCCGCCGGCGCCTGCGCCGGTGCGGGCTGTTCGGTCTCGCTCGAAGAGAAAAGGTAGAAAGCGAGGAGAACGAGAACGGCTATCGCGACAATTCCAACGATAAAACGCGGCAAGCGGGCATCCTTCGCTCGTAGCTATTGCGGACACCGATCTTACCACGCGCGGCTCACGCCGCCAATCGCAACGCGCGACGCTCAGCCGAGAGGTGCCGGCGAGGGTATTTTAAGGCCGAAAAAACTTCGCCGTTCCTTGGCTCTCGAAGGAAATGATTCGAGATGCCGGACGATCGCCGATCTTTCCTCGTCGGCGAGCTCAGCCACGTTATAGTGGACGATGAACGAAGCGAGCTCTTCCGCGCGCATCGCCGGCACCGCCGGCTCCTGGACCCCGATCGTCACTTCCGGATGGCTGAATGCGAGTATCGCGGAGACCGCGGGAATTTTTCGCTCACCGTCGTAGGTCACCGTGACGAGAGTCTGCCGCAGCGCCGCCGCCTTTCGTTGCGCGGGCCGCCCTGGGCTCGGAATTCTCTTGCGATCGACGAACCAATCGTGTCCCTTGCACCTGACGTCACCGCTCCATTCCTTTGTCTCGATGGCGAAGAGGCCGTTGGGACCGGTCACGATATGGTCGATAATGACTCTGCTTTCGGGAAGGATAATGTCGCTTACGACCACATAAACTTCCGGCAAACGGCTGAGCGCTTCGATAACGGACCCGCCGGTCCGCGTAGAACTCCACGGTTGCCACATAATCCTACTCTCCTTTTGTCTCGTGGATGCCGCGAAAAGTAAAAAGCAAGAGCAATGCCAGCGTTCAAAAACAAGAAAACGTAACTCGCGACAAAAGATTGCATGCCCGAAAAGCGGCAGGCGAAGAACGAAATGGAGCGCGCGCGCGCGCGCGGTTTAGGCCGTGCCGAAGGTCGGAATCGACACAAGAAACACCCAAAAATGCCCCGGCACGGGAATTCCCTCTAATATGACAGAAAGCGGCCGCCCTTTTAGTCGTCTAGTCGTCAGCTGCTTCCATCGCTTCGAGATACGCGAGGTAGGTCTTCGGCAAGCCCCAATGCTTGGCGCCTTCGAGCATCAAGCGCTTATACAGGGCGTTCGGAAGCGGCGGGCACGCTTCCTTTTCGGCGATGTAGATCCAGGCTTCGACGGACCGCTCATCGTTGGCAAGCTTTACTGCTAGTTTCTCCCGGCGATAGCCGTCCTCGAAGTCGTCTAAAAGCGTCAAGTCGCCATTGTCGATATCGTAAAGAATGCCCCAAACCTCCGCTCCGGTCTCGGGCACGATATCCGCCGTCCCGCACAGGCGTCGGCGGGATTTCCGTGTAATCGCCAGCCGATGCTCCGGCAGACGCGCGACCGCAACGAACCGCGCCGACACGCAGCGCTGCTGCATCTGGCCCCAGTGCATATTAGATCCGTAAGCGAAGTACAGCATTTTCGGGACCACTATACCCTTTTGGATCGATGCTCGTCTAACTCGATTGAGTGGAATGGTTACCGGGTGAACGCCGAGTCTCATTACAAACCAGGAAAGAATACGAATGAATAGAAGCAAAAAGTTTTGGACGATTACCCTAACAGCCGCCTTTCTCATTGCCCCGTCCGCAGCGATCCCGGGCCGATTGGGAATGGCTTCGGCGAAAGCACAAGAATACGGACCGCCCGATTATCCTCAACCCGGTGACGCATATCCCGATTACCGCGGCGGGGCACCCGCGCCTTACCCGGACTATCGCGGCCCGGGCGGACCCAATGGAGACTACCGCGGACCGGGCGGGTACGCCGATTACCGCATGTCGCCGGACCAGCTCGAGAATCTGCTGGCACCCGTCGCGCTTTATCCCGACCCGCTGCTGGCGCAAATTCTAGTCGCGGCGACGTTTGCCGATCAGATCGACAACGCGGCGCGCTGGATGCGAAGCTACAATGACCCCTACGGCGTCGACGCGCAGCCCTGGGACGTGAGCGTCAAGGCGATCGCGCACTATCCCAAGGTGCTGTTCATGATGGCCGACCGCATCGACTGGACAACGGCGCTGGGGCAAGCTTACGTCGAGCAGCCGGCGGACGTGTCGGCGGCCGTGCAGCACTTGCGCTTCATGGCGCGCAACGCCGGCAACCTCGCGACGAACGATTATTGGGAAGTGATTCCGAGCGGCGGCTTCATCGCGATCGAACCGATCCAGCCCCAGTTCATTTTCGTTCCCGACTATGCGCCGGACGTCGTCTTCTTCCGTCCTGCGACGTTCGTCTTCGGTCCGGCTTTTCCGATCGGCCCGTGGCTCAATTGCGACTGGGATTGGCGCGGGCATCGCGTTTACTACCACGGCTGGCACGGTCCGGGGTGGGTCGAGCGCAGCCGTCCGTTCGTGCGCACCAGCAACGTTTACGTAAACGACCGATTCCGCAACATTCGCGTGAATCGCGACATCGTCCGCCGCAACGTCCGCGTGGAGAATCTGAATCGCTTCAACACCGTGCATCGCGACGCGAACTTCAACAACTTCGCGCGCCGGAATGATCGCATTACGGCGGACCGGAACTTCCGGCGCGACGACAGCCGGCGTCTCGACAACGGCCGAGGATTCGACAACAATCGCCGCGACGACCGCCGCTTCGATAACAATCGCGCTTTCGATAATCGGCGCGGCGACCGGAGTTTCGACGCGCGCCGCGACGGGCAGATCCAGCGGGACGACCGCGCGGCGCGGCTGCGCGATCGTCCGCCGCAGGCGTTTCAGAACAATGCGCCGCGCGACGATCGGTTCCTCCAGGGGCGCGACGAGCGCGCGGCACAGCTGCAGGAGCAGCGCCGGCGTGATTTCGACAATCGCTCGCGCGGGCTGCAGGATAATCGCGGCCGCGGCATCGAAAACCGCCCGCAGTTCCGCGACGCGCGGCCGCAGGGCGCTGAAAACAGCTCGCCGCTGCGCGAAAATAATCGCCGTCAATTTGTTGATAACCGGCGGCAATCTTTCCAGGACCGATCGAGCCAGCGGCTCGAGAACCAGAACCGCTCCTTCGACCGTCAACGCGGACCCGAGAACCGCGCGTTACCCGGCCGGGATGCGGCCCGCGAACACCCGGTTAACAACCGTCCGCAGCAGGAGTTTACGCAGAGTCAACGAAACGAGCGCCGTGCCGCGGCGCAACCGGCACCGGAGCGCGGCGCGACGGCCGCTACGCGCGCCGCCGAGTCCCGCCGGGGAGACGACGCGCGTAGCGCGCAGAGGAACGCGCGCGCAGAGCGCAGAGACGCGGCGAGCCAAGCATTCTAAGGCTAGAAGCTCGACCAGTTGCGATAGGACTTCTCCGCGTAGATTTTCTCCACGTCCACGGCTTCGGCGACGCCGCGGCCCGTGAGATATCGCGCGATCGGACGCAGCGGCAGTCCCACGGCCGCGAGATAATCGCCTTCGATCGACTCGATCAGCTCGCGGCCGCGCCCTTGGATTGAATAGGCGCCCGCCTTGTCGTACGACTCGCCGCAGGCGAGATATTTTTCGATTTCTTTTTCCGAGTAGCCGCGCATCTTCACTTCTGCTTCCTCGACACAGCGGAGTCCCGGCCCGCCGGGATCGACGATGGCAACGCTCGTATAAATCCGGTGCGTTCTGTCGGCAAAAGCGGCCAGCATCCGCTTCGCTTCGCCTGCGTCGGCCGGTTTGCCGATTTTTTTATCGCCGAGAAGAATCATCGTATCGCTGCCGATGACGACAGTGTCGGGATGATTCGCGGCAACGCAGGCTGCCTTGCCGATCGCGAAATCGAGGACTTCTTTTTCAATTGACCGCGACGGCGAAACGACCTCCTCGAACGGCGGCGCAACGACTTCGAACGGAATGCCGAGAAGAGAAAGAATCTCACGGCGGCGCGGTGAGGTGGAGGCGAGGATCAACCGCATCGAAGAGC
>DATFWH010000109.1:0-10886 GCA_035259465.1 Binatia bacterium | reverse complement strand
CTCCCGGACACCCGCGTCGTCGGAGCGCGGCCGCGAAAAATCACCGCCGCCGAGATGAAGTCGTCGCTGCGGCGCTTCGCGGAAACGCTGGATTTATGGGGTCAGCCGGAAAAATTCGCCGAGGCGATCCGTGCGCGCTTCGAGCTCCTATCGCCCGCGGCCGGTCCCGAAAAGAAGGAGCTTCTAGTCACTGGCTACTATCTGCCGCTTGTCGATGCGAGCCTGAGCGAGAGCGCCGCGTATCGCTATCCGCTCTACCGCAAGCCCGACGGCGCCCTGGCTTCGTTCTCGCGCCGCGACATCGATATCCGGAAACGGCTCAAGGGTAAAGGCTACGAGATCGCCTGGGTCAAAGACCCGATCGACGTTTTTTTCATTCAGGTGCAGGGATCGGGACTCCTGCGCCTGGAGGACGGACGAATCGTCCAGGTGAATTACGCCGCTAACAACGGCCGGCCGTACACGAGCGTCGGGAAAATTTTGATCGACGAGAAAAAGATCGCGCCGGACGAGATGTCGGCGCAGCGGCTTAGGCGGTATCTCGCCGAGCATCCCGCCGGACGCGACGCGCTGCTCGCGCGCAACGAGCGCTACGTCTTTTTTCGCTTCGTCGAGGGCGGGCCGCTCGGCAGCTTGGAGGCGCAGCTGACGCCGGGACGCTCGGTCGCCGCAGATCCGGACTATTTTCCGCGCGCCGCGCCGTTGTTTCTGGAGGGCCGTCTGCCGGTCGTCGACGCCAAAGGCGGTCTCGCGGGCTGGCGGCCGTTCTCGCGCTTCGTCGTCGCGCAGGACAGCGGCGCCGCGATCCGCGGGCCGGGAAGAGTCGATCTCTATTTTGGCGCGGGAGACGAGGCGGGACGCGGCGCCGGCTTCATGAAGAGCGGCGGCAGCGTCTTTATATTGATGGAGAAAAAGCCGAGCCCGTGAATCAGGCTAGACCTTGATGGACTCGCCCTGCTTGAGGATCTTCACCCGGAGGCCTTTGAGCTTTTTGAGCTCGGCGATGATCTCCTCGCGGAACTGCGGCTTCAGGTGCGTGACGAAGATCGGGATCGACGGCCGGCGGAGTTTTTGCGCCTCGCTGGCGAGAGTGCGCGGCGTCAGATGCTGGCTCAAATCGGCGATCGATTGAAGGCGGTTCGGAAAAGACGATTCGAGCACGACCGCGCGGAGCTTCTTCTTGCGCCGCGCGATCGACCAGATCTTGTCGGTCGGGCCCGTGTCGCCGACGTGGAGCAGGATGCCGTTCGCGTTTTCTACGAAGAACGCCGTGCTCGTGACCGCATGATTGACGCGCACGGCGGTCACCGCGAGGCCGTCGATCGGCGTCTCGCGCTCCGGCGTGAGCGGATGCAGGCTCAAGACCGGCGAGGATTGGCCGCCGCCGGTGATCCTGGTAAAATCGGGCCATAGCGTGTCGTTGAAAAACGACGCGTGCAGCCCGGCGAGGACATCGGGCAGTCCCCACACGCGAATCGTGCCGTCGATGCCGAAGAGGTTGTCCGCGAGCGTCGCGAGACTCATCACGTGATCGAGATGCGCGTGGGTGATGAGAACGTTTCTGATTTTCCCCTGAGCCTTGAGGCTCAGCACCGCGGTTGTGGAGCCCGCGTCGATGAGGAGGTCGTCGTTTACGAGGTACGACGATAGCTGTTGTCCGGGCACCTGGCCGCCCGAACAGCCGAGCACGCGGAATTGCATCGGGCCTTCTTAACATGTTTTGGGTATAATGTCATACTACAATTTTAGGCTGGTTTAGGCCGATTTTTTTTACCTCGATGTTCGCAATCGAATGGCAGCGATGAATACGGAACCGAGAGTCTCTGTCTTTAAGCAGCCCTGGGCGTGGGCGCTGGTCGCCTTTCTGGCCGCGGGGGTCGCGACGACGGCGCTCTGGACCCGGCGCGCGACGGTTTCCGGGCCGGTTTCGGGCGCCGCCCGGGGGACCGAGGGGCTCCAGTCGTTTGGCAAGGTCCCGCCGTTCTCGCTTACGGAGCGAAGCGGCAACACGGTTCAAGCGAGCGATTTGACCGGCAGGGTCTGGATCGCCGATTTCATCTATACCAACTGCACCGACACCTGCCCGCTGCAGAGCGCCGAGATGAAGCGTCTGCAGGACCGCTTCGCCGGCGAGCCTGATCTCCGGCTGGTCTCGTTTTCCGTCGATCCCAAGCGCGACACGCCCGCGGTGCTGACCAAATATGCCGCGCGCTTCGGCGCCGACGCCACCCGCTGGCTGTTTTTGACCGGCCCTGAAGGGGCGGTGCGCCGCCTCGCCGAGGACGGCTTCCATCTCGCGGCCACGGAGATCGCCAATCCCAAGGGCGGCGAGCCGGAACAGGTCCACAGCCCGCGCTTTGCGCTCGTGGACCGCGGCGGCGAGATCCGCGGCTATTACGTCTCGACGGAAAAAGAAGCGCTGGCGCGGCTCGGGCGCGACGCCGAGGCGCTTTTCCGCCGCGCCGGATGACGATGAGGCACGAAGCGGATTGCGGCGACAGCAGGCGCATCGCCTGGGCGCTTGCGCTCACGGCGGGCTATTTTTTCGCCGAGTTGATCGGCGGCTATCTCACCAACAGCCTCGCGCTGCTCTCCGACGCCGGCCACATGTTCTCCGATATCGGCGCGCTCGGCTTGACGCTCTGCGCGTTCCAGATCGCCCGCAGGCCGGCGACCAGCAAAAAGACTTACGGCTATCAGCGACTGGAGATTCTCGCGGCGCTGATCAACGGTCTCATCCTCTGGCTCGTCGTCGGCATCATTTTTACCGAAGCGTACCGCCGGTTGATGGAGCCGCCCGAGGTTCAGCCCGTCGGAATGCTCATGATCGCCGCCGGCGGCCTCGTGGTGAATATCGTCTCTGCGCGCATCCTTTACGCCTGCGACCGCGGCAGCCTCAACATCCGCGGGGCGCTGCTGCATGTGTTTGGCGACGCGCTCGGCTCGATCGGCGCGATGCTCGCGGCGGTGATCATGCTCCTCACGGGCTGGTATTTCGCTGACGCGGTCATCGGCGTCGCGATCGCGCTTTTGATCCTCTACACCTCCTGGGAGCTCGTGCGCGAGTCGGTCGATATTCTCATGCAATCGGTGCCGCGCGGCATCGATACCGAGGAGGTGCAGCGCGCGATGGAGCAGGTGACGGGCGTCATCAAGGTGCACGACCTTCACGTCTGGTCGGTGACGTCCGGCGTTTTCACGCTTACGGCGCACGCCGTCGTCTGCCCGGACGACAGCGCGCAGGCGATCCTCGACGAGATCGAGGCGGAGCTCAAGAGCCGCTTCGACATCGAGCACACGACGATCCAGCTCGAGACCGAGAGCAGGGAAGAGAAGGAGTTCCGCGATTTTTGATTCGCCCGTCGCCCGCGCGCCGATTCGGCTTGCGCTCGACGGAGTTTCCTTTTAATTTAGCGCGAAATGAAATCCACGCTTAAGCGCGCGCTTTGGGGGAAGCCCAAAGACCCGCTCGACCCGCACGTCTTCCATCAAATCTCGCTGATCGCGTTTCTCGCCTGGGTCGGCCTCGGCGCCGACGGACTCAGCTCTTCGGCGTACGGTCCCGAAGAAGCGTATCTCGCGCTCGGGCAGCACATACTGCTCGCGCTGCCGCTGGCGATCCTGATGGCGGTGACGGTCTTCGTCATCTCCGCGAGCTACAGCCAGATAATCGAGCTTTTCCCGACGGGCGGCGGCGGCTATCTCGTCGCAACCAAGCTCCTGGGCCCGAAGATCGGGCTGGTCTCCGGCTGCGCGCTGATCGTCGATTACATGCTCACGATCACGATCTCGGTCGCGAGCGGCGCCGACGCGATTTTCAGCTTTCTGCCGCCGGAGATCCACCCGATCAAGCTCGGCGTCGAGTTTCTCTTCATCTTTCTCCTCATCTATCTGAATCTTCGCGGCACGAAGGAATCGGTCATGTTCCTCCTGCCGATCTTTCTCTCCTTCGTCGCGCTGCACATCGCGGCGATCGGTCTCGGCATCCTGCCGAATGCGCAGGCGCTTCCGGACCTGAGCGCGCATACGTACCGCGAAACGGTCGGGGACATTCAGGGCCTCGGCCTCTGGACGACGATCTTCATCATTCTGCATGCCTACAGTCTCGGCGGCGGAACCTACACCGGCATCGAGGCCGTGAGCAACGGCCTGCAGGTCCTGCGCGAGCCGCGCGTGCAGACCGGCAAAAAGACGATGCGCTACATGGCGGCCTCGCTCGCGTTCACCGCGAGCGGTCTTCTGCTCTGCTACCTGCTGAACCAGGTGGCGCACCAGCCGGGGAAGACGCTCAACGCCTCTCTGCTGGAGAAAATCTACGGGGGTTATTTCACCGGCGACGGAACGATTTACACCATGGTCGTGATCACGTTGCTGAGCGAGGCGGCGCTTTTGCTCGTCGCCGCGCAGACCGGCTTCATCGACGGGCCGCGCGTGCTCTCCAACATGGCGATCGATTCCTGGGTGCCGCACCGCTTCTCCCATTTGAGCGACAACCTGGTCACGCGCTACGGCATCTGGTTCATGGGCGCGGCGTCGCTCGCGTTTCTCACTTACACCGGCGGCGACGTGAGGCTGCTGGTCGTCATGTACAGCATCAACGTGTTCCTCACCTTCACGCTGTCGCAGCTCGGCATGTGCCGCCATTGGTTCGAGGTGCGCAGCCGCCACCCGGGCTGGCTGCGGAAATTTCTGCTGAACGGCGTCGGCCTTTCGCTCACCGCGATCATTCTCGTCGTGACCCTGGTCTTCAAGTTCGCCGAGGGCGGCTGGGTGACCGCCGCGGTCACGTCGCTCTTCGTCGTCATCTGCTACATCGTGCGCGCGCATTACGAGAGCGTGCGGGGCGCGCTCAAGCGGCTCGACGAGACGCTGATCAACATTCCTTTCCGGCCCGATTTGAACCCCGTGCCCGCGCGCAACCCGAACGCCCCGACCGCGGTCGTCGTCGTGCGCGCGTTCGACGGCATCGGCATTCACACGCTGCTCAATATCCAGCGGCTGTTCCCGAATCATTTCCGCAACGTCGTTTTCATCTCCATCGGCGTGATCGATTCGAGCCAGTTCAAGGGCTCGGCGGAGATTCACAACCTGCGCAAGCGCACCGAGGAGAATCTTCAGAGCTACGTCGAGTTCGCCAACTGCCTCGGCTGGTACGCGGAATCCCGCTATTCGCTCGGGATCGATCTCATGGCCGAGCTCGAGAAGATGTGCAAAGAGGTGTCGCGCGAGTTCCCACGCGCCGTGTTTTTCGCCGGCAAGCTGATTTTCGAGCGCGAGACGCTTTTAACCAACATGTTGCACAATCAAACGCCCTACACGCTGCAGCGAAAGCTCCAGTTCGAGGGCCTTCAGACGTTTATTCTCCCCATCCGCGTCTACGAGACGCAGGCCGCCGCCGCTTGAGCCGCTTATCGCGTACGACCGCATGGCTGCTTCGCTGAAGGAAATGTTTCTCGGCAAACCCAAGGATCCTCTCGATCCGCGGGTTTTTCATCAAATATCGCTGATCGCGTTTCTCGCGTGGGTCGGCCTCGGCGCGGACGGTCTCAGCTCGTCCGCGTACGGGCCGGAAGAGGCCTATCTCGCGCTCGGGCAGCACATTTTCCTCGCGCTCCCGCTCGCGCTGCTCATGGGGCTTACCGTCTTCGTCATCTCGGCAAGCTACAACCAGATCATCGAGCTGTTCCCGACCGGGGGCGGCGGTTATCTCGTCGCGACGAAACTCTTGGGCCCGAAGATCGGGCTGGTCTCGGGCGGCGCGCTGATCGTCGATTACATGCTCACGATCACGATCTCCGTCGCCAGCGGCGCCGACGCGATATTCAGCTTTCTCCCGCCGGAGATCCACGGCGCCAAATTCTTCGTCGAAATCGTTCTTATTTTCTTTCTCATTTATTTGAATCTCCGCGGCACGAAGGAATCGGTCGTTTTCCTCCTGCCGATCTTTCTCGTGTTCGTCTTCGCGCACTTCGTGGCGATCCTCCTGGGCATTTTTCCGCACGGCGGCGAGGTGCCGGCGATGGCGTCGCGCACCTATCAGGAAGTGGCCGGCGACCTGCAGGGCGTCGGCCTCTTCGCCACGCTCTCGATCCTGCTCCACGCCTACAGCCTCGGCGGCGGCACTTACACCGGCATCGAGGCCGTCAGCAACGGCCTGCAGGTGCTGCGCGAGCCGCGCGTGCAGACCGGGAAAAAGACGATGCGCTACATGGCGGTATCGCTCGCGTTCACTGCGAGCGGACTCTTGCTCGCGTACCTTCTGAACCATGTCGGCCACGAGCCCGGGAAGACGCTAAACGCGAGCCTGCTGGAGCGGATCTACGGCGGGCTCTTTACCCCCGGATCGCCGCTCACCTACGCGATCGTCGCCGTCACGCTGGTGAGCGAGGCGGCGATCCTGCTGGTCGCCGCGCAGACGGGTTTCATCGGCGGCCCTACGCTGCTGTCGAACATGGCGATCGATTCCTGGGTGCCGCACCGCTTTTCCCACCTGAGCGACTACCTCGTGACGCGCTACGGCATCTGGTTCATGGGACTCTCGTCGCTCGGCTTCATGATCTACACCGCCGGCCAGGTGCGGATTCTCGTCGTCATGTACAGCATCAACGTCTTCCTGACGTTCACCTTCTCGCAATTGGGCCTCTGCCGGCATTGGCTCGCCGTGCGCGGCGCGCAGCCCGAATGGTGGCGCAAGATTCTCGTCAGCGGCTTCGGCCTGGTGCTGACGGCGACGATCCTCGCCGTCACCGTCGTCATCAAATTCGCCGAGGGCGGCTGGGTCACGGTCGTGGTCACCTCGACGTTCATCTTTCTATGCTACCTCGTGCGCGCGCACTACGATCGCGTGCGCGGGGCGCTCAAGGCGCTCGACAGCACCCTCACGGACATTCCGTTCCAGCCCGACCTCAAGCCCGTGCCGGCGAAAGACCCGAACGCGCCGACTGCGGTCGTCGTCGTGAGAGATTTCGACGGTATCGGCATCCACACCCTGCTCACGATCCCTCAGCTCTTTCCGAATCATTTCAAGAACGTCGTTTTTATCTCTGTCGGCCTGATCGACTCGAGCCAGTTCAAAGGCGCGAGCGAGATCGATAATCTGCGCCGGCAGAAGGAAGAGAACCTCCAGAGCTACGTCGAGTTCGCCAACTGCCTAGGCTGGTACGCGGAATACCGCTGCTCGCTCGGGATCGATTTGCTCGACGAGCTCGTGAAGCTCTGCAACGAGACCGCGCGGGATTTCCGCCGGCCGGTCTTCTTCGCCGGCAAGCTCGTCTTTCAGGAAGAATCGCTGTTCACCCGCATGCTGCACAACCATACGCCGTTCACGTTGCAGCAGAAGCTCCAGTTCGAGGGGCTGCAGATGATTATTCTGCCGATACGGGTTTTTACCAGCGGCGCGCCGACGCAACCGTTGGCCGGTGCGCCGGCGCTTTAGGAGGGCATGATGGAAAACCAACCGTGCTTTCACTGTAAACGGATATTTCCGCCGACGGCGCTCATGTCGGGCGAGATGCTGCGTCCCGGCATCGTCGAATTCATCAAAGCGCGCGAGCCGGCATGGACGCCGGCGGGGATGCTGTGCCACGACTGCTTGAATCTCTTCCGCTCCGAATACGTGGAGGACGCGCTCGAGGACGAGCGCGGCGAGCTGTCGCGGTTGGATCTCGAAGTCGTCCAGAGCCTGCGCGAGCAGGAGACGCTCACCGAGAATCTCAACCTCGCGTTCGAGAAAGACCTTGCTTTCGGCGCGCGGATCGCCGACCGCGTGGCGGCGTTCGGCGGCAGCTGGACCTTCATCATCATGTTTTTCTGCGTGCTGTTGCTCTGGATGCTGGTCAATTCCGCGATCGTGCTGGCGCATCCGTTCGATCCGTATCCGTTCATTCTTCTCAACCTGGTGCTCTCCTGCCTGGCGGCGATCCAGGCGCCGATCATCATGATGAGCCAGAACCGCCAGGAGGCGCGCGACCGGCTGCGCTCCGAGAACGATTACCAGGTGAATCTCAAGGCCGAGCTCGAGATCCGCCACCTGCACGAAAAACTCGACGTGCTGCTCAAGCACCAGTGGCAGAAGCTGTTGGAGATCCAGCAGATCCAGATCGACTTGATGAAAGAGGGCCGCGGACGGGCGGAGGAGCCGGCGGATTAGACCCGGGGAATTATGGATTTTTGGAAATGGATCGCGGGCTTTCTGCTCGCGACGTTCGTTCTCCACGGCGTCGCGTTCACGATTCTCGCCGTGGCGCGCCGCCGCCGCTATTATTTTTTCCTCACCGGCACGTTCGTTTTTTTGACGGCGATTTACCTCCTCAAGTTCGAAGGCTGGCAGCCGAACGTTCCGGGCACGGATTTTCCCGCGACGTGGCTGCTGCGGCTCGCCGCGACGGCGTGCACGCTCACGTATCTCTGCGTCATCTACAACATCGAAGGCACCTGGCTTTGGAAGCTGACGCGCAGGCGTTGAAGCGCCGCGTCTTTCACTCGGCGGCGTCGACGATCTTCGCCCGCCGCGCCATCTCCCAGCGAAACTGAACCAGCCGCGGCACCTTGGCCGCCGTCAGCAGCGTCACCCCCGCGACGAGCAGTCCACCGAGCACCGTCGCCTCCCGCGCGCCGATCAGCGGAACGACCAGACCCGTCTCCGTCTGCCCCAGCGGATGGAGGCCGCGGTTGCTGAGATAAAAGACGCCCATCACGCGGCCGCGGAGCTCCTCGGGCGCCTGCACCTGCAGAATGATATTCCGCGCCGCCGCCCAGATCGTGTCCGTCGCTCCCATGAGCGCGAGCAGCAGCAGCGAGAGCGCAAACGAGAGCGAGAGACCGAAGAGCGCGAAGCAGAGCCCGTAGAGGATCGCGGAGAGAAATAGAATCTTTCCCTGCGCGCGCGTGTCGCTCATCGCGATAATCACGGCGGAGCCGATGACCGCGCCCACGCCGCGCGCCGACTGGAGAAAGCCCAGGCCGCTCGCGCCGACCTGGAGAATGTCGCGCGCGAAGATCGTGAGCATCGCCGGGTCGAGGCCGAAGACGGACGAGACGCCCTCCATCACCATGATGGCGAGGATGACGTTCTGCCCGCGCACGTAGGCGATGCCCTCTTTCAGCTCCTGGAGAAAATCGCCCGTCGTGCCGATCCGCACGGCGCGCGTCTTCATCATCAGCAGCGCGACGACGACGGCGAGAAAGCTCGCGGCGTTGGCGTAGAAAGCGCCGTCGGTGCCGACGCTGCTGATGGCGATCCCGGCGAGCGACGGGCCGATCAGCGCGGTGCCTTTCCACAGGAGCGCATTGAGCGCGATCGCGTTGGGCAGCGCCGACCGCGGCACGAGCGACGGGTAAAGCGCCTGGCGCGCCGGCCCGTCGAGGGCGTTGACCACGGCGCCCAGAGCGGTCATCGCGTAGATGTGCCAGACCTGAATGCGGCCGGTTTGATCGAGGATGCCGAGGGCGAAGGCGAGCAGCATCGAAGTGATCTGGGTCGCGAGCATCAGGCGCTTGCGGTCGTAGCGGTCGGCCATCGTGCCGCCGAAGATGCCCAGCGCGATCGCCGGCACGGCGCGGAAAAGGCCGTTCAGGCCCAGCTGAAGCGGCGAGTGCGTGATGTCGTAGAGCATCCAGCTGATCGCCGTCATCTGCATCCACGTGCCGACGTTGCTGATGAAGAGGCCGATCCAAAAGAGGCGGAAATCGCGGAAGCGCAGCGCGGCGAACGGCCCTGTGGCGCGCCCGAAGTGATCTGGGTGGTCGGACATGAGAGTTCGGAGGAGAAGATTATCCGGCAGGCGGATTTTTCACAAGCAGCGGCGGCGGAAAAATCATTTTTTCCGGCCGGGGTCGGTTGTGGTACAATGCGCCAACATTACCCCTGGCACAGGAGAGTAAAAAATGAAGCGATGGAGACTGAAAATGGCCACGCCGCTCGCCAAACTCGGGCCCACCACGATCCGGGACAAGCTCACGCTATGGTTTCTGTTTCTTTCGCTCGCGCCGGTTTTCGCGACCGCGCTCCTTGCGTACACGATCAGCCGCACGAGCCTGCAAACCGAGATCTACAACAAGCTCGACGCGGTGGCCGACAACAAGAGCTACATCTTGAGCGATTGGTCTAAGACGCATTTGTCCGAGGCGGCGGCGCTCACCTCCAACGACGCGCTCAAAGACCTGCTGTCGTCGAGCTTCCGGATCGTCTATCCCGATCTGGCGGCGAAGACGGACGCGGAAAGGATGCGGCGCGTCAAGGACCTTATTATGGCGCGGCAGGAGACCAACGCGTCCTACGTCGATGTGATGATCGCCGATACCGAAGGCACCATCGTCGCCTCCAGCTCGAAGAGCCTGCTGCAGCAGGGCAAGAATTTAAAAGACGTCGGCGTCTCCGGCATCCCGGAAGGCGATGCGTTGAGCGTGACCCCGGTGTTCTTTTCCAGCGCGGCGCAGCAGCACGTCATGATAATTCTCGCGCCGATTCACGACAATAACGCGAAGGTCGTCGGCCGTGTCGCGCTCGAGGTCGAGCTGCGGCCCATTCAGCGGCTGATCGAAGAGCGCTCCGGCCTGGGCCAGAGCGGCGAAGTGATCATCGTGGACCGCGGGCGGCGCTTGCTGACGCAGTCGCGCTTCACCGAAGAGTCGACGATCTTAAAATCCCTGCCCGATAGCAACCCGATTCGCCTCGGTGTGGAAAACCAGAAGGGGCATGACACATCGAACGACTACCGGGGCGTGCCCGTGATCGCCGCGTACCGGCCGCTGCCGGAGATCGGCGCGGCGCTCATCGCCAAGATCGACCGCTCCGAAGGATTGGCGCCGATCATCCAGCTGAGAAACGTCATGGGGATCATCGGTCTATTGACGCTGTTCGTCGCCGCGGCGGCCTCCGTGCTATT
>DATFWH010000108.1:0-3184 GCA_035259465.1 Binatia bacterium | reverse complement strand
TGGATGCGGCCGCGGCTGCCGCGCTGGAAGACCTGATCCTGCGCGGCGAGTTTGCGAAAATATGCGAGGGCTTTGTCGCGCCCCCAGTATTTCAGCAGCCCGTCGAACCAGGCGAAGTTTTCCGTGTCGTTGGAAATCTTTTTTCCCTTCCAACGGGGCTGGAGCAGATCGTCATATGTTTTCGGCGCCTCGGCCGGTTTCACCATCCTCGTGTTGTACGCGAGCACGATGGTGTTGACGTACATCGCGCTCCAGTAGCCGTCCTTGTCTTTCAGATCGGTCGCGACGAATTTGTACTCCGGCGAAGGATACGCTGCGATGATGCCGCGGCGCCGAAACGCTGGAATGACGCCGCGGCTGGAGATGCCTTGCACGACGTCGAAGCGGTAATTCTTCGCGGCGTATTCGCTGAAGATGCGGTTGGCGATCGCGCCGGCGCCGGAGCGGAAGATCTCGATGTGAATGGACGGATATTGTTTTTCGAACGCGGCCGCGAATTCCTTCGCCTCAGGCACGGAGAGCGTCGTGTACCAGGATAGCGCGCCTTCCTTTTTCGCCTGCGCGGCCGGATCCGGATTCGCGGTCTGAGCCTGCGCAAAGCTCGAAGAGGTTAGCAGCGCGACAAAAGCGATCCGAAGAATTCGCAGCGCTCTCACTGCGCGGAGCCTAGTCGAACTGTCGCCCGAGCGTCAAGCGCGTTGACATTGATCGATCAAAGCGGGAAAAGACCTGACGAGGCAACAAAAACATGGCGGAAAAAACGCTCGTCATCAAAGGCGGCAGACTGATCGACGGCACGGGCCGCGCGCCGGTCGACGACGCCGTAATCGTCATTCAGAACGGACGATTCCGGTCTGTCGGCCGGAGCGGCTCCGCCGCCGTTCCCGCCGGCGCCGAGGTGATCGACGTCAAAGGCAAGACGATGCTTCCCGGCTTCATCGACGGCCACGGCCATCTCGAAGACTTCCACGGCGAGCTCTATCTCCATCTCGGCATCACGACCTGCGCTTCCATCGAGCTCTATCAAGACGGGCCGTGGACGCGGGCGCAGAAAGAGGGCACCGCGCTGGGCAAGATCCGCGGCCCGCGCATCTGGATGACCGGCCGCGCCATCGGCGGCGTGGGCACCGGCCACGACGCGTTCGGCTCGCGCACGGCGCGCGACAACATCATCGTCACCAATCCCGACGAAGTGCGCCGCGCGATCCGGCGAAAAAAAGAATTCGGCTGCGAGATTCTCAAGGTCAACGAGTTTCTCTCGCTGGATCTCTTGAAGGTCGCCTGCGACGAGGCGCACGGTCTCGGCATGCCGGTCGCGGCGCACAGCTGGGACGCCGTCGGCTCATCCAACGCCGGCGTGGATGCGATCGAGCACATCTGGTCGGTCGGCTACAGCTCGATTCCTTACGCGCCCGCGCGGCGGAAGCTCGCCGAGGACCGCCTCGGCGGCGTGATCGATCAGGAGCTCGCCGGCGCGTACTATCAGACGGAAAATTACGATGAAGTCATCGGCGCGATGGTCGAGCGCGGCGTCGCCTGGACGCCCACGATCGCCAAATGGCTGCGCCCGTTCTCGCCCAGCGCCGAGCGCTTCCGCGCGCGCGAGAACGAGATATTGAACAGTCCCGACGCCGATCTGCCCGCCGCCGTTCGTACCGTGACGGACAACGCCTATGAAAAATTATTGAAGCGTTACACGCCGCAGCAGCGCGATCAGGCGAAGCGCGGCTACGAGAAAGCGAGCGAATTCATCCGCCGCTTCGTCGCGGCCGGCGGGATTTTGAAGGAAGGCTCCGACCCGCCGCGCGGCATGGCGGCGCTGCTGATGCACCAGGCGCTGGTGATGGACGTCGAGGCGGGCGTGCCGCCGATGACCGCGATTCAGGCGGCGACGCTCAACGTCGCGAAGACTTTCAAGAAAGAAAAAGACTACGGCAGCGTCGAGGCGAGCAAAGTGGCGGATCTGATTGCCGTGGACGGCGATCCGCTTAAAGACATCTGGGCGACGCAGAACGTGAAGCTGGTGGTGATCGACGGCCAGGTCGTCGATCACAAGTTCCACAAATATAAGAATCCGATCCCGTCCTTCTATTCGTATCAGAGCCTGCCGCTCGATCTCGAAATCTCGCCGCTGTTCGTCATCGAGGGGGGCGGTCCGACGACGCTCCGCGTCCGCGGCGAGGGCGGCATGTGGCCGTTTCACCGCGTCATGCTGAATGGCCAGCCGCTGCCGACGAGCTTCGTCTCCAAGAACGAGCTCAAGGCGACGATCCCGCCCGAGGCGATCCCCCACGCCGGAACCTATATTGTCACGCTCGCGTGCGAAGGCGAGCCGTTTCCGACATCGCATCGCGCGCACCTGACGGTGGGGTTTAAGGCCGGATAAACGCGCTACTTTCGGCTAACGCGCCTTGACTCTCCCGAGCGATTCTTTTAGTTTATTTTCTCTAATTGAGGAGTCGGCTAATTGGTAAGCCACCTGACTCTGGATCAGGCGATTGTAGGTTCGAGTCCTACCTCCTCAGCCATGGACCCATCGTCTAGCGGTTAGGACACCGGCCTCTCACGTCGGTAACACGGGTTCGATTCCCGTTGGGTCCACCAATCACGGTGTTCAAAGAAACTCCTCTCGGCTGCCGGAGGAGTTCTTTGCGCACCCGATTTAGTTTCAGTGGGCTATTTCTTAGTTACGGTTTGGTTACAAATCACAGGTTTATCCACTGAAATATACGGGAGTTCACCCGCCGTTAATATACTTGTAACCGTTTCGTCATAATTCCTCTTCAAAGTCACTGCCGCATGGCCTCTTCCAACTCCGGCGCTTCCTTTCTCGACATCCGAGCGGTCTCCCATGCCTACGGCGATAAGAAGGCCTTGAGCGATGTCTCGCTTCAAGTGCATCGCGGCGAGGTGCTCGCGCTCCTCGGGCCGAGCGGATCTGGGAAATCGACGCTATTGTCTATCGTTGCGGGGATCATCGAGCCGCGATCGGGGAGTATTGCGCTCGACGGCGTCGGTTTGCTTGAGCTGCCGGCCTCGTCGCGCGAGCTGGGCATGGTTTTCCAGGACTTCGCACTGTGGCCGCACATGACCGTGGGCGAAAATGTCGGGTTTCCGCTGAGCACCCGCCGCGCGGCCGCAGCGGAAACCCAACAGCGGGTTGCGGAGACGTTGAGACGGGTCG
>DATFWH010000107.1:0-10974 GCA_035259465.1 Binatia bacterium | reverse complement strand
AACATGCTCAAGCAATTCGCAATCGAGGTTGTAAGTGAAAATCGCGCAAGTCGCTCCGCTGTACGAACGTGTGCCGCCGAAATTTTATGGAGGAACCGAACGGATCGTTTCCTGTTTAACCGAGGAGCTCGTCCGCCAAGGCCATGAGGTGACCCTGTTTGCGAGCGGCGACTCTCGGACGTCCGCCCGCCTCGCTCCGGTTTGCGACGAGGCGCTTCGTCTGAACCAAGAAAAAAAAGACGACGCCCTCTACCACGTTCTGTTGATCGAAGAAGTCGCGAGGCGCGCCGCCGAGTTCGATTTCATACACTTCCATCTGACGTACATGCATTATCCCATCGCGCGGCGGCTCTCGACGCCGCACGTCACGACCCTTCACGGCCGCCTGGATCTTCCGGAATATGTGCCGCTCTATCGCGAATTTCCCGATGCTCCCGTCGTCTCGATCTCCAATAGCCAGCGCGATCCGCTGCCGTGGCTGAACTGGCAGGGAACGGTCTACCACGGGCTCCCCGAAGATCTCTTCCAATGCCGCGCGGAGTCCGGCAAATATCTCGCTTTCATCGGCAGATTTTCTCCGGAGAAGCGGGTCGACCGCGCGATCGAGATCGCCAAGCGCAGCGGGATACCCCTGAAGATTGCCGCGAAGATCGAGAACACGGAATTGGAATATTACAAAAGCGCCGTCGAGCCGTTGCTGGACGATCCGCTGATCGAATACGTCGGCGAGATCGGTGAAGAGCAAAAGCAGGATTTCTTGTGCAACGCTTACGCGCAAATCTTTCCGATCGACTGGCCCGAGCCGTTCGGTCTGGTCATGATCGAGGCGATGGCCTGCGGCACGCCGACGGTCGCGTTCCGCTGCGGGTCCGTGCCGGAGATCATCGACGACGGAGCGACCGGGTTCATCGTCGACAGCGTCGAAGAAGCCGTGGAAAGTCTCAAGCGCGTCGACTCGGTCGATCGGGAAAACTGCCGGCGCACTTTTCAGAAGCGCTTCAGCGCTTCCCGGATGGTCAAGGACTATTTGAAAATTTATGCCCGGATCCAGTCAGAAAGCCCGGCCGTCGCGGCCTAGCGCGCGCCTCGACGACATCATCAAGGTCGAAGACCAGTACTACATCCTGGCGACCGCCGCGGCCGCCGAGGACCGCGTACGCGTCCTCAAGCACGCCGAGACGTTCGCCGTTTTCGATCGCAACGGCGACAGCCGGGCCGTCGGGCTCGGCGAAGAGGGCATCTATCACGAGGGAACCAGGTTTTTATCGCGGCTCGAGCTGCGCCTCGGCAACACGCGGCCGCTGCTCCTGAGCTCCACGGTGCGCGACGACAACACGCTGCTCGCAATCGACCTCACAAATCCGGACATGCGAGTCGGCGATCAGGTGACGGTGCCGCGCGGCACCCTGCATATCTTTCGCTCGAAATTCCTCTGGCAGGCGGTGTGCTACGAGCGTCTCATCATCATGAACCATGGACTCACGCCTGTGAAAGTCGCGCTGTCGCTCAGTTTTGCCGCGGATTTCGACGATATCTTCGAGGTACGCGGCGTCAAGCGCGCGAAAAAGGGACGCTACCTGCCCGAGCACGTGCGCAAAGACGCCGTCATGCTGGCGTACGAGGGGCTCGACGGCGTGATTCGCCGGACGACGCTGGAATGCGCGCCGCCGCCGCAAGAGGTCTCGCGCTCTCACATCAGCTACGAACTTTCAATCGAGCCCAAAAAAGAGACGCGACTCTTCTTTACGATATCGTGTCAATCCGGGAACGACCGACCCCCGGTCCACGCCTACGATGCCGCGCTTCAGCAGGCGGAGGCGTCCTTTCATCTGCGCGCCGACCTCGACGCGTGCTCGATCTCCACATCCAACGATCAGTTCAACGACTGGATCAACCGATCCGTCGCGGATCTGCGGATGATGGTGACCGAGACCCCGAAAGGGCCTTACCCGTACGCCGGCGTTCCGTGGTTCAGCACGGTCTTTGGCCGCGACGGCATCATTGCGGCGATGGAGTTTCTGTGGATCGATCCCGCGATCGCGAAGGGCGTTCTCGGCTATCTCGCCGCGCGGCAGGCGACCGAGCTCATCCCGGAGCGCGATGCGGAGCCGGGAAAAATACTTCACGAGACCCGGCGCGGCGAGATGGCCGCGCTGAACGAGGTGCCGTTCGGGCTTTATTACGGCAGCGTGGATTCGACGCCGCTCTTCATTATGCTCGCGGGCGCTTATTACGAGCGCACCGGAGACCGCGCCTTCATCGAGTCGATCTGGCCCAATATCGAGCGCGCGCTTCAATGGATCGACGAATACGGTGATATGGACCGCGACGGCTTCGTCGAATACCTGATGCATTCGAGCAACGGCCTGATCCACCAGGGGTGGAAGGACTCCAAGGATGCGGTCTTCCATGAAGACGGCACGCTGGTCGAGGGGCCGCTGGCGCTTTGCGAAGTCCAGGGCTACGTGTACGCGGCGAAACTAGCCGCCGCGCATCTGGCGGATCTCCTGGAGAAGACCAAGCTCGCGGCCGACCTATGGCGCGAAGCGGACACGCTCCAGGAGCGCTTCGAAGAAGCCTTTTGGTCGCCGATACTTTCCACGTACGCGCTCGCGCTCGACGGCGCGAAGCGCCCGTGCCGCGTACGCTCCTCGAACGCGGGCCATTGCTTGTTTACCGGGATCGCGACGCCCAGCCACGCGCAGCTCGCCGCGCGGACGCTGCTCGCGGAAGATTCTTTTTCAGGATGGGGCATCCGGACGCTTTCGGCCTTAGAGGCGCGCTACAATCCGATGTCCTACCATAACGGCTCCGTATGGCCGCACGACAACGCGATCGTCGCCTACGGTCTCGCGCAATACGGGTATAAAGACGCCGCGATGAAAATCCTGTCCGGCCTTTTCAATGCGAGCGCGTTTCTCGAGCTGCGGCGCATGCCGGAGCTTTTCTGCGGCTTCACCCGGCGCACGGGAGAAGGGCCGACGCTCTATCCGGTCGCCTGCTCGCCGCAATCCTGGGCGGCGGCTTCGGTGTTTCTCCTCCTGCAAGCATGTCTCGGTCTCTCGATCAAAGCGCCCGTCAAACAGGTCCACGTCTCGCACCCGGTGCTGCCCGATTTTCTGCACAAAGTCGAGGTCAAGAACCTGAAGGTCGGAGACAGCACCGTCGACCTCGTCTTCCAGCGGCGCGAGGGCGACGTCGGAATCAATATTCTGAGAAAAGTGGGCGATCTGAAGATCGTCCTCGTGAAATAGCCCGCGTCCCGACGCTCTCGGCGTAGCGAATTATTTTTTTTCCGGCGTGAGCTCGAACACCACGCGCTCCAGGAGCGGGGGCGAGTCGCGCAAGGAGAGCACGCGGCGGCGGAGCGCCGCGTCTTCGAGAAGGCGCGCCCGGCAGGCGAATCGCTCGCCCGCCGCCCGCACCTGGACTTGCGGATCCCGAAGCATGTTGCGGCACCAGTGCTTGCCCGCGACGGCGCTCGAAGAAACGTAAAGTTTTCCGTCCAGCCGCACCATCCGCAGCTCGACCGTGCGCGGCAATCCCGTGCGCCGCCCCACGGTTGTGAGCTCGCCGACGAACATCGCCGCGTCTTCGATCGCCATGCTGAAAAATATAAGAAGAGCTTGCGCGGGACGCAAGCTCGGCGAGCTTGACTCTATCCGGTCCGCAAGATTATCCTGAGCGCGTTCGGGCGGAAGACGGATGCAGCCAAAGTCGCCCCAGCTCGCGGTGAAGATGACCTCGTCGGAGGCCAAGGACTATATCGACGGCGTAAACGCGAAGGTCGTCCGCCGCTGGAACGAGAAGGTGACCCAAGGCGCTTTCATGAAGGACTTGACGGCGGGTAAGCTGCCCGTGTCCGTCATCCGGCTTTTCTTCCAGAATTGGGGCGCGTTTACGATCGAGATCAACACGCTGATAGCCGCCTCGTACCACAAGCATCTCGGCTTTTTTAAACGACACACCGATCTGCTCGCCCCGTTCGGCGCCAAGGTTGCCGACGAATTCATGCACCCGAAGCCGCCCGGCCACGTGCTGGTGATGCTGCAAACCGCGAAAGCGCTCGGGCTTTCGGAAGACGATGTGCTGCGCCGGCCGATGCTCCCAGAGGCGCGGACGGTTCTCGATTTCAAGCGCGCGCTCCTGTGGGAGGGCACGGTCGCCGAGTGGTGGTTCTCGATGTTGACCGAGGAGCCGATCGGCCACTGGGCCGCCGCGTGGCATCGCGCGCTCACCGCGCAGTACGGCTTCAGCCGCGAGCAGGCGGTTTACTTTTCCACGCACGAAGAGGCCGATCTCAAGGAGCACGCCGACGGCGTTATGGGCCACGGCAGCTTCAATCGCGCCGTGATGCAGCGCATCCTGGAAGACGGCTACGCCGACGTGCGCGAAGGCTACACGCTCGAGTACTGCGCGCTCACCGCCGTCGATCTCTACGGCGTTATGCACCGGGGAATCTACGAGCACGGAATGGCGGAGGAGAAAAAGAAATGAAGCAACGGTCCGTGAAGAAGCAAAAAGCGCCGAAGCCAAGCGTCGCTTCGTCGACCGTTCGGCTGCCGAGCGGCATGTCGGCTTTCCGCGCGCTGCCGAAAGCGAAGGGAAAGCGCCCCGCAATGATCCTGCTGCACGAGCGCTACGGTGTCGTGCAGCATACGAAAGACCTGATAGTCAAATTCGCCAAGGCGGGTTACGTCGCCGTCGCGCCCGATCTCTTCTGGCGCTTCATCGGCGACCGCAAAGCGCTCGAGCGCGGCGACGCGCGCGCCGATATTCGCGACAGCGAGGCGCTGGACGACATCGCCGAGTCGATCGAGTACCTGAAAAAACTCCGTATTGTCGATCCCGGCCGCATCGCCGTCATGGGCGTCTGCCAGACCGGCCGGCAGGCGGTGCTCCCGGCGACCAACGGTGCCGGCGTCGCCGCCTGCGTCGTGTTTTACGGCGCCGCCGGCGGCAGGGAGTGGACGACCGACGAGTTTCGTCCGGTGCTGATCGAGACGCTGCTGGAAAAGCTTTCCTGCCCGCTGCTCGGCGTCTTCGGCGAGGCGGACCACATCATCTCGGTCGACGACGTGCTGCGCTTCCGCGGCGCGCTTGAGCGCAATAAAAAAAGCTACCACATCCGCATCTATCCCGACGCGCCGCACGGCTGGCTCAACGACACGATGCCCGGCCGCTACCGCAAAGCAGCCGCCGTCGACGCGTGGAGCCTGCTGATGGCGTTTCTCAAGAAAACGATGAACGGCAAACCGAACGACAGAATCACCTGGACGTTCGAGAATGATTTTTCTCGCAATTACGATTTCAAGAAAAACGTTCGGATGGAATAAATTGTTTTATCGGCGGCGGCCGAACTCGCTCTCGCAGTCCGCGCAATGGGTTTGGAATTAATCCATCGGTTCGTTATCGGATGCGCGGACTTTTCGAGCGAGCCCGGCCGCCGCGAGTCTGCATTGCCATGAAAGGCCGTCCCTGTTCGAAGAGCCCGCGCATCCGATTGCCTGCCGTTGGAATTAGCAATTACCCATTGCGCGGGCTCGGAGAGCAGGGGCGGCTTCATGGCTATTTTCGATGATATTTCAGCAGGAATAGGTATGCGCGGACCAAGGGGCCGCATCGGCGTCGTGACGCCGACGTATCTGGACAGCGCCGAGGACTGGTTTCAGATCGTGCCCGACGGCGTCAACGTCGTCTTCGCGACGCTCGGCGTCGAAGAGCACACGCCCAATGAGTTCGACAAGGCGCGCGCGGCGGTCGAGCGAACGGCGCGCGGGCTCATCAAGATGGGAGTCGGCGCGGTGCTTCTCGGCGGCTCGCCGCTCGTTACGCTGCAAGACGGAAAAGGCGCCGCCGAGCTCGCGCCGGAGCTCGAAAAAGAATCCGGAGTGCCGATAACGACAGGCCAGGACGCTGCGGAAATCGCGCTGAGCGCTCTCGCGATCAAAAAACTCCTGCTGGTGACTCCGTATAAAGACAGCTTGAACGCCGGCATGCAGCGCCGGCTCGCCGCGCGCGGTTTTGAAGTGCTGTCTCTAAAAACCGCGCTCTGCCCCGGGCCGGACGATATGGCGCGGCTCTCTCCCGAAGTGCCGTTAGGGCTCGCGCGCGCGGCCTATAGTGAAGCGCCGCAGGCGGACGGCTTCTACATTCCCAACCCCAAGTGGCAGACGCTCGACATCATCGAGCCGCTTGAGAAGGAATTCAACATTCCCGTCGTAACGACGACGCAGTCTTCCGCATGGTGGTGTCTTAGAGCGATCAAGGTAAAAGCCGCGAGGCCGGGATGCGGCAGGCTCATGGAGCTTCTATGACGCTGCGAGCTCGCACAATCGTCGCCGCTATCATCGCGCTCGTTGCAAGCCTCGCGTTTCATTCGCGGGATAGTCTCTCGGCCGAGCGCACGATGATCGGCACGCCGAGCCATGGGCTCTTCGAGTTTCCCGTCGTAGCCGCGCTGAAAAAGGGGTACTTCCGCGACGAGGGCTTGAGCGCCGATAAGGTGCAGATGCAGCCGGCGATCGGCGTCAAGGCGCTCGTCTCCGGCGACATCGACTACCTTCTCGCCTGGGGCTCGACGCTCCGTGCGGCCGTCACCGGCGTGCCGCTCAAAGTTGTCGCGGGCATGGCGGCGCGGCCGCTGCACGTCTTCATCGTGCGCGGCGACATCAAAAGCGGCAAGGAGCTGAAAGGGAAAATCATCGGCGTCGATTCGTTCGCCGGCACGGTGGACTATCTCGCGCGCGAGACGGTGCGTCACTTCGGCCTCGACCCGGACAAGGACGTGAAGATTATCGTGAGCGGCGAAAGCCCGCTCCGCCTCGCCGCCGTCCGCGCCGGCTCGATCGACGCGACGGCGATCGACGTCGCCTTCGCCGTCAAAGCCGAGGAGGAAGGGATGCGTCGGCTGCTGAATCTCTCCGACATCACCGATCTGCCGCTCTCCGGCATCGGGCTCACGGATAAAAAACTGCAGACCGACCGTGAGCAGGTGAAGAAAGTCGTGCGCGCGACGCTCCGCGGCACGCGCTTCATGAAAGAGAACCGCGGCGATACGATTGCGATGATGGTCGATTATCTCCGCATCACGCCATCCCAGGCCGGCAAGGCGTACGATGCGGCGATCGCCTCGTTCACGGACGACGGCTACATCTCCGACAAAGGCGTTCTCCTCGACATGCAGCTCACCAAGGAGCGCCTCAAGATAACCAAGGACATTCCGCTGTCGCAGGTCGTGGACTGGAGCGTGCTGAAGGAAATCAAAGCCGCCACCAAATAACTCCTCACTTTGAAACTCCCACGCCACTTCTATGCGCAGCCGACGATCCGGGTCGCGCGGCAATTGCTCGGAAAATATCTCGTGCGCCGGCATCCCGACGGCAGGACCGTCGGAAAGATCGTCGAGACCGAGGCCTACGTCGGCGAGCACGATCTCGCCTGCCATGCGTCGAAAGGGCGCACGGCGCGGACCGAGGTCATGTTCGGCCCGCCGGGGCACGCCTACGTTTACTTCATCTACGGCGTCTACTACTGCCTCAATGTCGTGACTGAGGAAGTTGGGCACGCCTCGGCTGTGCTGATCCGCGCGCTCGAGCCCGTCGAGGGCATCGAGACGATGGAGCAAAGGCGTGGCACGGAAAAAATCCATAGCCTCGGCAGCGGACCGGGAAAGCTCTGTCTCGCGATGTCGATCGACAAGACGCTCAACGGCGCGGATATGTCGCGTGGGAATATTCTCTACGTGGAGGATAGAAACGAGCCGCCGCCCAAAATCACCGCAACGCCGCGCGTCGGCGTCGACTACGCGGGAACATGGAAAGACAAGCCGTGGCGGTTTTTGATCCGCGGCAGCGAGTTCGCGTCGAAGAAGTGAGCGCTAGGAAAGCGCTTTGATAAACGCCCGCTTTAAGAAAACCCCGACCAGATGGCGCTTGTACTCGGCGCTGCCCTCGAGGTCGTCCACTGGATCGGCGACTTTGGCGAGCTCCTGCCCGGCATCTGCGAGACGCTTCTCGACCTCGACGCGCGAGCCCGCGAGCATTTTATCGACCTGGTCGGAGCGCGCCGGCTTGGGGCTCACGCTGCCGACCACGGCGCGCGCGCTTTTGATATTGCCGCCGTCCACGTCCAGCACCAGCGCGAGGCCGAGCGTCGGCCGCTCTTTGATCTGGAATTTCATATAGGCGGCCCGCTTGTTTTTCGCGGCGAGCGGGACGTCGATGCCGGTCAAGATCTCGTCCGGCGCGAGCGCGGTCTCGTAGGCGCCCTGGATAAGCTCGCCGGCGTCGAGCGTGCGCTCGCCGTTTTTCCCGGCGATGTGCACATGGGCTTCGAGCGCGAGCAGAAGCGTCGCCGGATCGGAGTGCGGCTCGGCGAAGCAGAGGTTGCCGCCGAGCGTGCCGGTCGCGCGCACGCGCACGTTGGCGACGTTATGCTCCATGTCGACGAGGACGGGGCAGTGCTCGCGCGCTTCCGATGATTTTTCCACCGCGCGGTGCGTCGCGGTCGAGCCGATGTGGAGCGAGCCGTTGCCGACGGAGATGCGATTCAGGTCGGGAATGGTTTTCACGTCGACCAGGTGCTCGTAGCGCAGCAGATCGTGCTTCATTGCGAGCAGCAGCTCCGTGCCGCCGGCGTAAAGCCGCCCGTTCTCGCCGTAATGCGACAGCATCTCCGCCGCTTCCTTCGCCGTCTTCGGCTGGTCGATGGTGAAACGTCTGAGTGGCATCATAAGATTTACTTCGCTTTCTGCTCCTTGAGCGCGCGCCAGACCCGCTCGGGCGTGAGCGGCGCGTGCCGGATGCGCGCGCCGGTCGCTCGCGCGACCGCGTTGGCGATGTTCGCCGCCATCGAGTTGAGCGATCCTTCGCCGCCGCCCTTGGCGCCGTAAGGGCCGGCGCCGTCCTGGTTCTCGACGAGATGAAGATCGATTTCTTTCGCGGTGTCCTTGAAGCGCGGCAGGCGGTATTCCAGAATCGAACCGTTCATTAACTGCGCGCCTTCGTACACGAGCTCTTCATAAAGACCCGTGCCCAGGCCCATCGTCGCCGCGCCGATGTCCTGTCCCTCGGCGAGCGCGGGATTGATCGCGAGACCGACGTCGCCGACGGTGACGAGCTTCTCGACGTCGATCTTGCCCGTCTCTTCGTCGATCGCGATCTCGACGCCGGTACTGACGGTCTCCCAGAAGACCGGGATTTGCGCGAATCGGCCGGCTTTGCGGATGTACGCGCGGCCGATGACCTCGCCGTCGGGCAGCGCGTAATATTTGGTGATGATCTGCGACCAGTTAAGCTGGATCTCGCCGACGCGGACGCCGCCGGGTACGACCTGAACCTGCTCCACTTTTACTTTGAGCACGTCGGCGGCCATCGCGACCATCTGCTGGATTGCCTCGCGGCAGGCGTCGATCATCGCGCTGCCCATGAGCGTCGTTGTGCGGCTCGCGCCCGTCGAGCGGTCGTACGGCGTGATCGCCGTGTCCGACGATATCACGTGGACTTTCTCGAACGGCACGCCTAATTCTTCGGCGGCGATCTGCGGCAGGACCGTGTGGCTTCCCTGGCCGAGCTCGGTGCTGCCGGTGAGGATCGTCACCGAGCCGTCGGCGTGCACGCGTATCGCCGTCGACGTCAGCGGATAGGCGCCGGCGTCGCTGGTCGAGCAGGCGATGCTTTTGGCGCGGCCCTTCGCGGCCGGCTCTTTCCAGCGGAGCGCCTTAGCCGCGATGTCGAGGTCTTCCTTGAGGGAGCCTTCGAACGGCCGCATCTTCGGGAAGAACTCCTCGCCGTGCTTGGCCGCGTTCATGACGCGGAACTCGTAGGAGTCCTTGCCGATCTTCGCCGCCAACTCGTCGATCTGTGACTCGCCGGGCAGAGTCACCTGCGCGCAGCCGAAGCCGCGGTAGGAGCTCGCCGGAACTGTGTTGGTGTAGAACGAATAGTTGTCGATCTGCACGTTCGGGATCGAGTACGGGCCGACGCAGCGGTTGGTCGATTTCTCGACGACAAGCGGGCTGTTCTCCGCGTAGGCGCCTGTGTTCATGTAAATCCGCGCCTGGCGCGCGATGATTTTACCGTTGGCGTCGACCGCCGTGCGCATCCAGGTGAACGCGTCGTCGCTCCGCGTCGTCAGCATCGCCTCTTCGATCGTGAGCTGGAGCTTCACGGGGCGCTTGAATTTCCACGAGCAGGCGGCGGCAAGCGGCTCGATCTTCGTGTAGGACTTGCTGCCGTAGCCGCCGCCGACGAACGGCACGACCAAGCGCACCTCGCTCACCGGCAGGTTGAAGATCGCCTTCAAGTCGTGACGCACCATGAACGGATGCTGCGCCGAAGAATAGACCGTGACGCCGTTGTCGTTGACGTCGGCGATCGCGACGTAGGCCTCCATCGCGTAGGCGTACGTCATCGGGAAATAATATTCGCCCTCGACGACCGCGGCGGCGTTCTTGAACGCCTCGTCGACGTTGCCCCACTTGATGTGGTGCGCCTGGCAGATGTTGCTGCCTTTGCCGGCGGTGGTTTCGCCCTCGAAGCCGCGCAGCGCGCCCGCCTCGAAGACCCGGTCGTGGAGGAGCGGCGCGTCCTTCGCCATCGCCTCGTCGTGCGTCAAGACCGGCTTCAACTCCTCGTATTTGACCTCGATGAATTCGAGCGCCTCGAACGCGGTGCGCTCGTCCACCGCGACAACGGCGGCGACCGGCTCGCCGACATAGCGGACTTTGCCGATCGCGAGCAGCGGGTGGTCTTTGACGGCGTGGCCGTAATAAGGATTGATGCCGTCGAGATCGTTGCCGGTGAGCACGCCGTAGACGCCTGGACGCGACGCTGCCTTGGAAGTGTCGATCGAGACGATCTTCGCGTGGGGATACGGGCTCCTGAGCACTTTCGCCCACGCCATGCCGACGAGCTTGACGTCGCTGACATAGGTGGCCCGGCCGGTCACCTTGGCGCGCCCGTCGCGGCGTGG
>DATFWH010000106.1:0-15097 GCA_035259465.1 Binatia bacterium | reverse complement strand
AGCGCGTTGGCGAAGGAATGCGTGTGAAAGCCGAGCTCGCGCTGGTTCACCAAACACTTCTTCGACTTGTGGACGAACTCGATCGGGTCCTCGACCGTGAGGATGTGGCCCTCGAAGTCTTCGTTGAGATAATCGATCATTCCAGCGAGCGTCGTCGATTTGCCCGAGCCCGTCGGACCGGTGACGAGGATCAATCCCTTTTCCTTGTCGCAGAGCTTCTTAAGAATCGGCGGCATCCCGAGCTGCTCGAGCGTCAGGACCTTGGAAGGAATCGTACGAAATACGGCGCCTTCGCCCTTCCGCTGCATGAAAACGTTGACGCGGAAGCGCGCGATGTCGCCAAGCTCGAACGAGAAGTCGACCTCGAGCGTCGACTCGAAGGTCTTCCGCAAAGCGTCGTTCATGATGTCGTAGACCATCGAGTGGACCTTTTCCTTGGTCAGCGCTTCATGTTCGAGCTTCTTCAAGTCGCCGTGAATGCGGAGCATCGGCGGCTCGCCGGAACTCAAGTGGCAGTCCGAGGCACCCTGCTCGACGCCGAAGGCAAGTAATTGGGCGATATCCATCGTTACGGCCTCCCGACTTAGCGCTTATGCGTACAATTCTTGGCACTCAAAAGTAAAATTTTGACACCGTCTGTCACGTTCTCAGCGCAAAAAGCACGGAATTTCGGCGATTTTCACCGAAACCGAGTTTTCGCTGTAATCAATTCAGCAATTATCGGGCCGAGTGCGGGTCGCGGTGGAGGTGTCTAAACGGCGGGTATCGGGAAAGCTATGAAAAATCGTCCAAGCCGCCCGTTTTTCACGGCGGAAACTTGGCTACAAGCTCCTGCAGGCGCCCCTTGGCGTCTTTCAGGACTGGCTCACCGTCGCCGGTGAGAAGCACGTCGAAGTCGAGCACGAGCAAGGCTTCGACGCTTTCGCGGAGCCGCGGGAGGTCGTCGATGACTTTTTCCGGCAGTAGCGAACAGCGGCCGGGCGGATTGCCGATGACTGCGTCGCCGACGATGAGAATCCGCCGGTCGGGCCAATGGAGCGCCACCTCGCCGGGCGATTTTCCGGCGGCGGCGACGGCGACAAGCGGGCCGATTTTAGAGCCGACGCGGAGATCCTCGTCGATGATCGCGCCTTCCTTGCGCGCGTGCGGCGCGTCGGCGGGATGGATCGCCGTGCGCGCGCCGGTGCGCTCGCGCACGGTATTCGCGGCGCGCGAGTGGTTACGGTTGGTGATAAGAATGCGGGCGGCGCCGCGGCGCTCGATCTCCGATAGACCGTCGGCGCCGGGCTCGACCGGATCGATGACCAGATTTCCGTCCGGGTGGACGATCAGGTGGCCGTTGAAATTATAGCCGTGCGGCTCTGAAAACCACGGCCAGGTGAAGATGTCTTTTACAACCTCGCGCACCTTAGTGCCCCGAGCGCGGCCCTAATCCGCGCCTATACTCACCTAATCATCATGGTGATGATGATGGTGATGGTGGTGATGGCCGCGGCCGGTCTCCGTGTGACGGAAGATCAGCGACTTGATCACGACCGGAACCGCGCGGGCATCCGGCAGCTCCTCGCCGATGTCGACAAAGTCGAAATCCTTGAGATCGATGCCGTCGATCGAGATGATGCCGGCACCCGGCAGCAATTCGCGCTCTAGAATATTGCCGACGAGCTTCGCGATGTCCGCGTCAAATACGAGCACGAGCGGCTGCCCCCTGTCGACGTGGTCCTTCATCGCGTCGGCGACGCCCTGCGCGAGGTTGCGGATCAGCGGATAGGACGGCCCGAGCTCCCAGTGGAGCGCGAGCGCCACCGGCCGCTCGCCGTCGATGTCGAAGCGCTGTAGCGCCTTCAGAATGGCGGCCTTGACGGCGCCCGGCGCGAGCGGCTCCTCCTGCTCGAATTCCGGCGTGAGGACCTGCAGGTTCCGGAGCGGCAGCAGGTCCGGGTGGGAGAGATAGATCGTGTTGCCGCTCACCTGGACGGTGTACTGCGACGCGCCGATGACGGTCGCGCGGATGCGCACATCGGGGGACTTCAGCGGTATTTTCTTCCCGAATTTCTCCGCCGCCTCGCGCACGCGCCGGCCGAGCTGATTGCCGAGGTCGCCGAGATTGCGTTTTTCGTTTCCGTAAATATATTCCGAGACGCCGCCGGAGAACATGATCGCGTCGACTTTATCCGTGTAGTCGAGATTGGGCGTGAGCAGCAGGTTCTGGACGAACGGCGAGAGCTTGCCGCGCTCGAGCACCGCGAACAGCGAGTCACAAAGCAGCTCGGACATCTTCTCTTTTTCGGCATCGTTCATCGTGCCGCCGAGCTTGAGGTCGATGCCGGCCTGCTTGGCGATCTTCACGCCGGTGTCCTCGAGCCGGTCGATTTTCCCCTGCTCGTCCATCGCGACGAGCCGCGCGCCGACTTCCACGGCGCAGGTATCGATCACCTTACCGCCTTGCGTGATCGCGATCTTGCTCGTGCCGCCGCCGACGTCGACGTTCATGACGGTGTAGTTGTTGCCTTCGTGCATCGTGAGATGCACCGCGCCGGAGCCGTAGGCGGCGAGAATCGCCTCCAAGTTATGGCCGGCGGTCGCGCAGACGAATTTGCCCGCCTCGGTCGAGAAAAGCTCGGCGATCGCGTCGGCGTTTTTCTTCTTCGCCGCCTCACCGGTGACGATAACGGCCCCGGTGTCGATGTCCTTGGGCGTCACGCCCGCCTTCTGATACGCGTCGTGAATGAAGTCGCGCAGCTTGTTCGTCTCGATCGTCGTCTTGTCGACGTAGGGCGTTAAAAGGATCGGCGATTCGTGCAGAATCTCGCGCTTGACCACGACAAAGCGGCTCGAGAGCGCGATGCCCTGGCGGCGAAGAAGCAGGCGCGAGAAGATCAGATGCGAAGTGGAAGAGCCGATGTCGATTCCCACCGATGTGAGCTGTATGCGCTCGGACTTCCACATCGGGTGGTCTTCGTCCATCGGCATCTCATCGCCTTCTTCGTCCTCGTATTCGTCATGTAGGTAGTATTCCTCGGCTGTCGGCTCAAACATCCCCCAATATTCCTTTCTCTATTGATTTTCGGTGCAGGATTAAACCATTTGCATACCACAAGAAACGCCGGCTTGCCAAGCGTTCGAGTCCCGCCGGACTCGCTGAAGAAAACGACGGAATTGGAGGCCGGGCGGCGTAGACAAGGCAAAGTCGGGATAGTAAGATGACGGGGTCGGCGCGCCATGGGCCAGGAAGAGTACAGCGAATTAGCCGCGTTTCTCCGGCGGTTCATCCGCCGCTTCCGCGCGGTTAAAGGCCTCGAAGGGCTATGCCTCTTCGGCATCGCCGTCGTACTGCTCTTCTCGCTCGGCCTCGCGGTTAAAGAAATCAAGCATTTTTTCCCGTACGCGCCGGCGATCTACACCGTACTCGCCGCCGCGGCGATGATCGCGCCGCTCGGCTGGACGTTTTTTCAGCTCTGGCGGCGCGTCTCCGATGAATGGGCGGCGCTCTACATCGAGCGGCAATGCCCGCAGCTGAAGAACAATCTCATCAATTCGCTCCAGCTTTATCCCGAGATCGCCCGGCCGGAGCGGTCGGCCGAGATTTCCGCGTCGATGATCCTCGCGCTGCTGCGCTCGACGCGCCGGCAAATCCACTCGCTCAAGGCCGAGGAGCTCGTCAGCACCGGTCCGGCGCTGGCCAAAGGCCGGCTGCTCGCGATCCTCTTCGTGCCGGTGCTCGCGGTCGTCCTGTTCAATCCGTCTTCGGTGAGCGATACCTTCAGCCTGCTCGCGCACCCACTGAAGGACATTCCGCCGTCGGAGACGCGCATCGATCTCTCGCCCAAGGGCGCGCGCATCGCGCGCGGGGACGCCGTGACGCTTCAGGCGGTGTCGTCCGGCGCGATTCCCAAAACGATGGATCTCTGGGTCGCGCGCGAAGGCGCCGCGCCGGAACGGCTCACGATGGAATCGGCCGGCGGCGGCAAATTCAACGCGACGCTCAACGACGTGAAAGAAAGCTTTTCCTACCGCGCCGTGACCGGGGCGTTCTCTTCGCCGAGCTATCGGCTCGAAGCCGTCGATCCGCCGGAGGTCGGCAATCTGCACGCGACGCTGTATCCGCCCAATTACACCGGCCTCGCGGCCGAAAATATCCAGGGCGGCAACCTCGAAGGGCTGCGCGGATCGACCGTACGCCTCGAAGCGGCGACGAGCAAAGAGGTCGTCAAGGCCAAGCTCGTGCTCGATCAGGGCAAAGAGGTGCCGCTTAAAATCGATGGCAAAACCTTGCAGGGAAATCTCGTCCTCTTTCAATCCGGACGCTACCAGATCGAGGTCGAGGACGCGCTCGGCTTCCGCAATCGACCGATCGCGTACGACGTCCGCATCCGGCCCGACGGCTTCCCGACCGTGGAGATACTGAAGCCGACGGAGGACCTCGAAGTGAACGGCGACGAGACGCTGTCGCTCGAATTCACGGCGCGAGACGACTTCGGCATCCAGGAGGTGGCAGTCGTCATCAAAATCGGCGGTCGCGAGGAAAAGCTTCCCATCAGGCTCGACAACGTGAAGAAGCTGATCCCGCGCGAGCGCTTCGATCTGGATCTCGGGCGCCTCGGCCTCACCGAGGGGACGGAAGCGATCTACAACATCGAGGTGCGCGACAACGACACGATCTCGGGGCCGAAGATCGGCGTCTCCCGCGGGCTGCGGCTCACGCTGAAGAATATCCGCGGCGAGCACCAACAGCTCGCCGAGACGATTCGCGATCTTTCGAACAAGATGATGGATCTGCTCGGCGAGCATCTGGAGAAACCCGCCGATAAGAACGCCGACGGCGCTTTCGACAAAAAGCTCGGCGACATATCGAAGAGCATCGAAGAACTCATGAAGCGGAGCGAGAAGGACCGTCTCACGGATTTCGCGACCTACTCCGATCTGGAGGCGCTCAGGCGCAACCTGGACTACACCAAGAACGAGCTGCTGCAGCGCGAGGCGCAGGCGGCGGGCGAGGAAAAGGAAAAAGCCCGCGACGACGTCTCGAGCGAGCTCGAGCGCATGTCGCTTCTCGCCGAGGATATCGGTAAGCGTCTCAAGGCCGAAGAGGTCGCCAATTCCGCGCGCGATCTCATGAAGGGTCAGGAGCGTCTCATGGACGCGCTCGAAAAGCTCCGGAGCGGAGACAAGAATCTCGACGAAGTGTTGAAGCAGCTCTCGCAGATGGCCAATCTCCTCAACTCGCTCCAACGCTCGCTATCCCAGATGGCGTCGCAGCTGCCGGACGATTTCGTCAACAGCGAGGCGCTTCAGGGGCTCAACTTCGGCGACATGCAGCGCATGATGGACGAGATCCGCAAGAAACTGGCCCAGGGCGACATCGAGGGCGCCATGCAGCTCGCGCGCGAGCTGTTCAACCAGATGGCGTCGATGGTCGCGGCGCTGCAGAACGCGCAGCAGTCGGCGATGTCGTCCAGCATGGGGCGCATGCAGGGAGAGATGATGCGCTCGGCGAACGAGCTGCAGCAGCTCGCGCGCGAGCAGCAGGATCTGCTGGTCGATACGGAAGCCGCCAATAAGCGCGCGCTCACCGAGCGCGAGAACGTGCTTAAGGAAAAACTCGACCGCTTCATGCAGAAGGCCAACCGCGAGCTCTCGCGCATGGCCGAGCTGTTTCCCGACGTGGAGGGCGGCGGTCCGCCGGCCGAAGACAAGCTCGACGACGCCACCGTCAACAATCTCGTCAAGGAGATGATCGGGCGCCTGCTCAGGAAGGATTTCGCCGGCTTCGATGAAATCCTGGGCATGGCGCAAAAGGAGCTCGACAAGAAGCCTTCGCGGCAGCAGGAAGCCAGAGCCGGACAGGCGCAGGCGAGCCTGAAGGACCTGAAAGGCGAGCTCGACTCGCTGCTCGGCGTTCCGCCGGGGGAGCTCAAGGATTCCGAGCGGGCCGGGCTGCGCGATCTCGAGCGGCGGCAGGGCGCGCTCAAGCAGCGCGCCGACCAGCTGCACGAGAAATTGGAATCGCTCTTCCAGCTCTTCCCGTCGCTCGATCCGCAGATCACGAAGAACATCAAGGAGGCCGGCGGCTCGATGGGGAACGCCCAGGGTCGCTTGGGGCAGCTCGACTCCAAAGGGGCCGTGCCGCCGGAGCGCCGCGCGCTCGAACAGCTCTCGCAGTCGCAGCAGCAGATGCAGAGCGCCATGCAGCAGATGGCGCAGCGCGGCCAGCTCGGGCGCATGGCGGTATCGCGGCTTTTCAGGATGGGGCGCATGCTGCCGTCCGGCGAGCTCGTGCCGCTGCCAGGGATCCCGCAGCTGCCACAATTCGACGTCGAGGGCGGCATGACGGGTCTCGATACCGAGAAATTCCGCCTGCCCGGCAAAGAAGACTATCGCGCCCCGCGCAGCTTCCGTGAAGAAATTCTGGAATCGCTCAAGCAGGGCGTGCCGCGCCAGATGAAAGAGCAGATCGAGAACTATTTCAAAAATCTCTCAGAGTAGTTTCGTCTTGAAATTCGACATTCTCCGCCGCACAACCGCCGCCACACTATTCGCCTGCGCGCTGGCGTTTTTTTTCGGCGCGCTGACGCGACAACCGCCCGTCTTCGGCGCCGAGGCGAACCCGCGTGTCGTCGAGGCCGAGGAGCGTCTGGAGGCTTGGCGCATTGCCGAAGCGGATAAAATCTCCGCGGCGATGCTCAAGGATGAGCCGCGCTCCGCGGACGCGCTCGCCCTTGCCGCCGAAGTGGCCTTCTACCAGGGCCGCTATGACGAGGCGGCGCGGCTGGCCGAGCAAGCGCTAGCGGCCGACTCGGCGAACGACAAGCGCCAGGCGCTCCGCATCCGCACGCAGCGCACGCGCGACATCGTCGGGAAGATGAAGCGCTACGAGAGCGAGCACTTCATCCTCGCTCTCGACGAGGCCAAAGACGGCCTGCTTGCGCCCTACGCTCTCGACACGCTGGAGAAAAGCTACCGCGTCCTCGGGCATACGCTCGGCTACATGCCGACCGAGAAAGTGCGCGTCGAGATCGCTCCCGACTCGCTCTCCTTCAACGGCATCTCGACGCTCTCGCGGCGCGACATCGAAGAGACCGGCGCCGTCGGCATCTGCAAGTTCAACAAGGTGATGATCATCTCCCCGCGCGTGTTGCTCCAGGGCTACCGCTGGCTCGATTCCCTGAGCCATGAATACGTGCATTACGTGATCGTCGGCGCGAGCGACAACAAGACGCCGATATGGCTCCACGAGGGCCTCGCGCGCTACTACGAGACGCTCTGGCGCCGGCCCGACCGGGCGAAGGCGGCGCTCGATTATCTCTCACCCTCGAATCAGACGCTGCTGGCGCAGGCGCTCGAGAAAAACAGCTTCGTGGGCTTCAAGAAAATGGAGCCGTCGCTGATTTATCTCGAAACGCCCGAGCAGGTGCAGCTAGCGTACGCCGAGGCGGCGTCCGCCGTCGATTTTCTCGTCAACCGCAAGGGCGAGAACGGACCGCGCGACCTCCTGATCGCGGTCAAAAGCCGCCCGACGCCCGAGGCGATCGAGAAAATCCTCGCGGAGCCGTACGCCGCTTTCGAGAAGCAGTGGAAGGATTTCTTGAAGGCCAAGCAGCTCAAGCCGGTCGAAGGCAGCCGCGTGCGGCGCCTGAAGATCGTCGAAGGCCAGAAAGAAGAGGAAGACGTCGTCGAGCTGAAGGAGATTCAATCCGCCGTGGCGCGCAACCGCACGCACCTCGGCGACGAGCTCCAGCAGCGCGGCAGGGTCGTCGCCGCGACAGAAGAATACCGCCGCGCCTTGCAGGCGAGCCCGGGTTCCCCTATTATTCTCGGTAAACTCGCGCGGGTTCTCATCCGGCAGGCGCGCTATCAGGAGGCGCTGCCGCATCTGCAAAGGGCGCTCGAGCTCGATCCGGATTCGGTCAGCGCTTACGTTCAGCTCGGCCGCCTCCACCACGCGAACAAGGAATTCGCCGCGGCCAAGGCCGATCTGGAGGAAGCGCTCCAGATCAATCCTTTCAATCCGGAGATCTACCGGCTGCTCGCCGACGCTTACACCGCGCTCGGCGACCAGGAGCAGGCGAAGCGCGCGAAGTCGAACCTGGAGCGGCTTGCGCGCGGCCGTTAAACGGCGCCGTTAGGAAGGCAACCGATGGAGTCGACAGCCATCAACGACAGAGAGATCGCCGCGATCGAGGAGTTCGCCGCGAAGCGCGATGCGATGCTCGCGGAGATCGGCAAGGTGATCGTCGGCCAGGACAAAGTCATCGAAGAGGTCCTGACGGCGCTTTTCTCCCGCGGCCATTGCCTGCTCGTCGGCGTCCCCGGCCTCGCCAAGACGCTGCTCATCAGCACGCTCGCCGAAATTCTCGACCTGGACTTCAACCGCATCCAGTTCACGCCGGACCTCATGCCGTCGGATATCACCGGCACCGACATCCTTCAGGAGGATCCCGCGACCGGACGGCGCAAGTTCCAGTTCATGCAGGGGCCGGTCTTCACCAACATTCTCCTCGCCGACGAGATCAACCGCACGCCGCCGAAAACGCAGGCGGCGCTTTTGCAATCGATGCAAGAGTACAAAGTCACCGCCGGCGGCCAGACCTTTCCGCTCGAGCTGCCCTTTTTCGTTCTCGCGACCCAGAATCCGATCGAGCAGGAAGGAACGTATCCGCTGCCGGAGGCGCAGCTCGACCGCTTCATGTTGGAGATCGAGATCCAATATCCGCCGTTCGACGACGAGGTGCAGATCGTCATGCAGACGACCTCGATCGGCCGGCCGAAGCCGAACAAGGTAATGGATGGCGCCGCGATCCTGCGCTACCAGGAGCTCGTCCGGCGCGTTCCCGCCTCCCCTTTCGTCATCGGCTACGCCGTCGCGCTCACGCAGAGCTCGCGTCCGAGAAACGGTTCCGCGCCCCAGTTCGTGAAGGATTACATCGAGTGGGGCGCCGGGCCGCGCGCGTCGCAGTATCTCATTCTCGGCGCGAAGGCGCGCACGATTCTTCAGGGGCGCTACGCGGTCTCGATCGAAGACATTCAGGCGATGGCGCCCTCGGTGCTGCGCCACCGCATCATCCCCAATTTCAAGGCGCAGGCCGACGGGCTCTCGTCGCTCGACATCATCGGCCGCCTCCTCACCGAAGTGAAGCCACAGGAAGACGGGAAAGCGAAACGGTAAGCCGAAGATATCGATTGCCGCCGCTTCGCCCACTAGCCGATATCATTTTTAGAAGATCCACCATCATCGCCGGCATCGAGGTCCGCGGCGGGACCGAGTTCATCCGCCGCACGGAGGAAGCGCTGGAGCTTTTGCGGAACACGCCGCATTTTCCGGAAATCCGGCGCCACATCGCGGTCATCAAGCAGGGTCGCCGCAGCGGCATGTTGGCGCAGAAAAAGCGCCCCACTTTCGCGGTCGGCAGGCGAACGTGGAGTCATTCGGCGCTCTGGTACGCCGGCGCGATCGCGCACGACGCCTATCACTCGAAGCTCTATCACGACGCGAAACGCGAGACGGCTAATCCGCCGGCAGATTGCTGGACCGGACCGGAAGCGGAGCGAAAATGCCTGGCGTTTCAGATCGAGGCGCTGAAGTCGCTCGGCGCCGACGGCGCGACGGTTGCTTATCTGGAGAAATTGCGAAAAAATCCAACCTATCAAGGTCACCACAAAGGCTGGCGCGGCTGGCGGGATTACCTGCGGCGCCGCTGGTAACGCGACCGAGAGTTCACGGTTATGGCAGTCACGGCCAACGGCGAAAGAAGCTACTTCGATCCGCAGGTGCTCGCGCGCTTGTCGAATCTCTATCTCAAGGCGCGCTGGGTCGTCGAAGGAATGATGTCCGGCATCCACCGGAGCCGCTCGAAGGGCTTCAGCGTGGAGTTCGAGGAGCACCGGGAATATTCGCCCGGCGACGAGATCCGCCGCATCGACTGGAAGGCGCTCGGGAAATTCGACCGCTACTTCATCAAGGAGACCGAGGACGAGACCAACCTGCGCGCGACGCTGATCCTCGACGGCAGCGCGTCGATGGACTACGGCTCGAACGGCGTCACGAAGTTCGAGTACGCGTCGATCCTCACGGCCTCGCTGGCCTATCTGATGCTGAAGCAGCAGGACGCGGCGGGCGTCGCGACATTTTCGGATAAGATCGAATCGTTCGTGCCGCCGCGCGCGAGGCGAGGCTACATCTTCGAGATCCTGCACGCGCTCGAAGCGCACCGGCCGGCGGGCGAGACAAACACGGGGAAGATTCTCCAGGAGATCGCCGGCAAGATGAACCGCCGCGGGCTTGTGATTCTTGTCTCGGATCTCCTCGACGATACCGAGGAGGTGCTCAACGGCCTCCGGCTTTTTCGCTTCAGCGGCCACGACGTGATCGTCTTTCACGTCATGGACAGCGCCGAGATCGAGCTGCCGTTCGACGGGAATATTTTATTCGAGGACCTTGAGCAGCCCGACCTCAAAGTCACCGCCGACCCGCAGACGATCCGCGAGGTCTATCGGGGCGTCGTGAACGAGTTCATCGATCACGTGCGCAAGGAATGCCATGCGGCGATGATCGACTACCAGCTCGTCTCGACCACCACGCCGCTCGACCGCGCGCTCGTGAGCTATCTCGGCTGGAGAGCGTAGCCGATGTCGCTGTTTTTCCTGAACCCGCTCTACCTCTTCGGCCTCCTCGCGGCGTCGCTTCCGATCATCATCCACCTTTTGAACCGCCGCCGCATCAAGCGCATCCGCTTCCCCGCGGTCAAGTTCATCCTGCTCTCGCAGAAGCGCATCTCGCGCACCAAGCGGCTGCGCCACTGGCTGCTGCTCGCGCTCAGGACCGCCGCGATCGTCGTTCTGGTCTTCCTGCTCGCGCGCCCCATTTTCCAGACCGGCGCCGGGCTTTTCGCCAGCGGCGGGCCGTCCAGCGTCGCGCTCGTGCTGGATAATTCGCTCAGCATGACGTGGAGCCGAGACGGCGAAGGCTTCAAGGAGGCGAAGGAAGCCGCCGCGCGGCTCTTCGCCTCGCTCGGCGCGGGCGACCGCGCCGCGCTCATTCCAACCAACACCGGCTCGAAGGAGCCGATCCGGCTGAAGCGCGAGAAGGAAGTTTTGCTCCGCGATCTGGAAGCCGTCAAGATCGCCGACGGCAGCGCCGATTTCGGCGCGGCGCTCGGCCGCGCCTACGACGTGCTGCGCGCGCCCGCCTCGGGGAAAGAAATCTGGGTCGTCACGGACGCGGCTCTGACCGACTGGGACCGCTTCAGCCTCGCGGCGCTCAAGCAATACGATCCCGCGGTTCCCGTCAAAGTCATCAAAGTCGCGACTAAGGAAGCGCCGCCGAACGCGGCGATCCGCGAAATTCGTTTGCGCGGCCAGGACGTAAATGTCGGCCTGCCGACGGAGATCCAGGCGGTAATCACGAACTTCGGCGCTACGGAGATCAAAGACCTGCTGGTCCAGCTCCGCGTCGACGACCAGCCGAAGGAGCAGAAGCTCGTCGCGCTCGCGCCGCGCGGCGAGGCGGAGGCGAACTTCCAGTTTGTGCTGACGCGCCCCGGCAGCCACACCGCGGCGGTGACGCTGAAAAAGGAACGGCTCGCCGGAAGCGCGACCGACTACTTTACACTCGAAGCCGAGGACAAGGTTAAAGTGTTCGTCGTCGACGGCGACCCGCAGACCTCGCTGGTAGCGAGCGAGACGTTCTTTTTAACGCGCGCGCTCAATCCCGAGGGCGGGGGCTCATCGCCGTTCGTTCCGACCGTCGTCATCCCCGAGGGCTTCGCGGCCGCCCCTCTGGATTCGTACCAGGCGGTCGTTCTCTGCAATCTCCCGACGATTCCGGACGCGGCGCTTCCGCGCTTGAAGGAATTCGTCCGCCGCGGCGGCGGCTTGCTGGTTTTTCTCGGCGACCGCGTGCAGCCGGAAGACTACAACCGCAAGCTCTACGATACTTCGCCGTCGATCCTGCCCGCGCGCCTCAAGGACAAGCGTATCGTCTCCGCCAGCGCGCTCGAGAAAGTCGACCGCATCGACCTGAAGCATCCCGCGCTCGCGGCATTCACCGACCCGATCCTGGCGGAGTCGCTCAAATCCGCGCGCGTCGCCGGCTATTACCGCATCGACGCCGCCGGCGCGGCGCCGATCATCGCGCTCGGCAACGGCGATGCTCTCGCCGTGGAAAGGAAGTTCGGCTTCGGCCGCGTGGTTCTCGTCGACACCGCCGCCGACCGCGACTGGAGCGACCTGCCGGTGAAGACCGCGTACCTGCCGCTCGTGCAATCGCTGGTGAGTTATCTCCAGGGCGGTAAAAAAGGCGCGCTCGAGACCGGCGTCGCCGTCGGCGAGTCGAAGAAATTCTCCCTGCCCGCCGCCTACGTCGGAAAGAATTTGAAAATCGTCCGCCCCGATCAGCGCGAGCGCGAAGTCGCTCTCGCCGCCGAGGGCGACAAAGCCTCCGGGGCGTTCGCCGAGAACGAAGTCGCAGGGATTTATCGCGTGTCTGCGCCCCTATCGCCCGACGCGCCGGCGGCGCTCGCGCCGGTCTATCCGGTGAATCCGCCGTTTCTGGAATCGCGCATGGAGGCGATCAGCGACGGCGAGCTCGCCGCGCGGCTCCGCCCGGCGCGCGCGACGATCGTGCCGGTCGAAGAGATCGCCAAAGGCGGCAGCCGGAGCGATCTCGCGCTCCCCTTGCTGCTTGTGCTCATTCTCACGCTGCTCTCCGAAGGCTGGCTGGCGCAGAGGTTCTATGGATAGGCGCGCGTTTTTACGTCTCTTGTCCTACGGATGCCTGGCGGCCGCGGGGCTGGCTCCGCGACGGGGGCTCGCCGCGCAGGCGCAGGAGCGGCAGCGGCCGATCCAATTCACCTTCGCGCAGCTCAAGTACCGCGGCGGCGACTGGAACCCGCACGCGCTCGCGGTCGGACCGCTGCTCGAAGAGCTGATGCAGCGCACCAGCGTCGAGGCGGCGATGACGCGCCGCGAGCTCACGCCGGCCGATCCCGAGCTGTTCTCCTATCCGTTCCTGTACGTCAGCGGTAAATACGACTTCGAGCCTTTCACCGCCGACGAGGTCGACACGCTCCGGCGCTTTCTCTCCTACGGCGGCTTTCTCCTCGCCGACGACGCCCTCGGCCAGCCGGGCTACGGCTTCGACCAGAGCTTCCGTCGCGAGATGAAGCGGATTTTCCCCGACAGGGATTTCACCCGGATTCCCGCAAGCCATCCCGCCATGCGGAGCTTTTACCTGCTGAGAAAAATCGGCGGCGCGCGCATGGTGCGTCCGTACGTCGAAGGCATCAACGTCGGGCCGAGCACGCCGGTCGTCTATTGCCAGAACGACCTCGGCGGCGCGTGGGAGAAAGACCAGCTCGGCAACTGGGTCAACCAGTGCACACCCGGCGGCGAGGAGCAGCGGCGCGACGCGTTTCATCTCGGCGTCAATCTGATTCTCTACGCGATGACGGAAAATTATAAGGACGATCTCATCCACGTGCCGTTCATCCGCAGGCGGCTCGCTCGGTAAAAAGATTGACGATGGATCGAATGTACTTCGTCGGCGGCCTTTCCTGGTGGGTGATTGGTTTGATCGCGCTCGGCGCGCTCGCCATGATCGGCTATCAATTCATCGGCCTGCGCCGCCGCCTCGGCGTGCGCCGCGCGATTCCGCTGACGGCGCTGCGCGCGGTTGTCTATTCCCTGCTGGTGTTCTTCCTGCTGAGCCCTGGACTCGTGCAGACGCGTGTCACGAAGCTCCGGCGCCCGCTGAATCTGCTGATCGACACCTCGAAGAGCATGAGCCTGCCGGGTCCCGGCGGCAAAAGCCGCCTCGACGCGGTGAAGGAGAAGCTCACCGCCGGCGACGATCCGCTGATCCGCCGCCTCGAGCGCGATTACGATCTCCGCGTTTACCAATTCAGCACCGCGCTCGCGCCGGTCGCGCCGTCGGCGATCCCGCAGCTCGAGGCGACCGGCAAGGGAACGCGCCTCGCGGAGCTTTTGAGCGAGGCCGGGCGCGACGCCGGCGCGAACGCCGCGATCATGGTCGTGAGCGACGGCATCGCCAACGGCGAGGGACGCCTCGGCGGCGCGGCGCCGCAGATCCCGGTGATCGCGGTCGGCGCTGGCGACAGCAAAGGCTACGTCGATCTCCGCCTCGCGGACGTCACCGCCCCGGAGTTCGGCTTTCGCGGCCGCGAGTTTAAGATCGACCTCGTCGTGCAGGCGTACGGCCTCGCGGGCAAGAGCGTGCCGATTTATTTCAATCGCGGCAAAAGCCTCATCGCGACGAAGAATATCGACATCGACCGCGACGCGTTCGAGCAGCGCGTGACGCTCTCCTACACGCCGAAGGAGATCGGCGCGCAGAGCTTCAGCGTAAACACGCCCGTGCTGCCGGGCGAGGCGATCGCCGACAACAACCATAAAGAGTTCAAGGTCGACGTGCGGCGCGACAAGCTGCGCGTTCTCACGCTCTCGGGCTCGCCCGCGTGGAACTATCGCTTCCTCCGCATGGCATTGAAACAGGACCCATTCATCGATCTCGTGTCATTTGTCTTCCTGCGTACGCCGACCGACGTCGTCGACGTGCCGGACAGTCAGTTGAGCCTGATCCCGTTTCCCATCGACGAGATTTTCCTGGAGGAGATCAAAAACTTCGACGTCGTCTTTCTGGACGATTTTTCCTACCGGTCGTATTTCAACGTCATGTATCTCGACCGGGTGCGCGATTTCGTGCGCGACGGCGGCGGGCTCGCGATGCTCGGCGGCGCGCGCTCGTTCGACAGCGGCGGCTACGCCGACAGCGCGCTGCGCGACGTCCTGCCCGTCGAGCTCGACGGCAAGGGGCGCTATCAGATGGATACGCGCGCGCGCGGCGTGCTCACGCCGTCGGGCAAGGCCCATCCAATCACGCGCCTCGTGCCCGACGCGCAGGCGAACGAGGACGCGTGGAAAAGGCTCCCGCCGCTGAAAAGCCTCAACCAGATTCTCCGCGCGCGCGGCGAGACGCTGCTGCAGGCCGCGCCCGAGGGCGCGAGCGCCGGGCAGCCGCTCCTAACCGTCGGGCGCTACGGCAAGGGGCGCACGCTCGCGCTCATGAGCGACGACATCTGGC
>DATFWH010000105.1:0-4187 GCA_035259465.1 Binatia bacterium | reverse complement strand
CGCCGTGAAGCACCGGCACATTGCTGCCCGTCGCACAGACGATGAGATCCGATCCTCGGGCAACCTCCCGCGGGTCGGCGGCCGCGATAAGCTCGGCATCGACGTGCGGCTGCATCAGGGCGCAGAAGGCACGCCGGTTCTCGGCGCTGCGGCTGAAAACTTTGACTTGTCTTATCGGCCGCAGCGCGCACATGACTTTTAAATGGCGCCGCGCCTGGCGTCCCGTGCCGTAAAGGCCCATCACCTTGCAATCGGCGCGTGCAAGCTGCTTCGTCCCGACCGCGCTCGTGATCGCCGTTTCTGTGGCGATGTCGTTGTCGTCGAAATCGTAAAGCGGGACGCAGCCGATGATCACCCCGAGCAGCGCCGCGCTCTCGCTGTCGTAGGCGAGATAGACGCGCTTGCCCGCGGCTGCGTAAGTCTGGTCCTCTTTAGTGAAGCGGTGGCGCTCGTAGTGGATGAACGTCCCGGCGACGCCGAGCTCGACCGAGCCGCCGGAGTGAATGTTGATGCGGCGGTCGCCGGCGGTCATGCGCTGGCGCGGAAGGCTGAATCGCGGGTGATGGGCCTGATCGCGGAATCCGCGCTCGACCGCGGCGATCGCCTCTTCGATCGAGATCAGCCCTTTCAATTGTTCCGCTCTGAGCAATAACGCCATACGGACCTCCTCTTAAGCGCTCACCATAGGTGTTTCGCCCGCGGGCTTCAAATCCTCGTTGGAAAAATATTTCGATTGCGATAAGAACTTTGACTTGACTGTTCGTGCGGAAGAGAGCCGATGAAGCGGACAAGCGCGATGACGGTGATCCTGGCGGCGACGATCTTGGCCGCTGCCCCGGCTTCCCCGCAGGAGAAAATCCGGCTCGGCCTCAGCTCCGTGAGCGCCCTCCACAGCGCGGTATGGATCGCGGAGCAAAAAGGCCTCTTTCGCAAACACGGCCTCGACACCGAGGTCGTCGTGGTGGGCGGCGCGGGCACGACCGGAATCAGCGCGCTGCTTGCGGGCGACATCCAGTTCGTTAGCTCGGCGGGCGATGCGGTCATCAACGCCAACCTGCGCGGCGCGGACACAGTGTTGATTGCGGGAGTCATCAACAAGGGACTCCAGCGGCTGGTCGCGAGACCCGAAATAAAGAATCAAACCGAACTCAGAGGCAAGAAGATCGGCGTCACGCGCATCGGCGCGGTGTCGCACGGCGCGCTGCTGATGATTCTCAGGCGCTGGGGCATGAGTGAGCGCGACGTCCAGGTCGTGCAGGTCGGCTCGTCGCCCAATATGCTCGCGAGCCTGGACAAGGGCGGCATCGACGGCGCGGTGCTCACGCTTCCTTCGATCTTCGTCGCGGAGGACCGCGGCTACCGCGTGCTCGCCGATTTGGGCGAGCTCGACATTCACTATCTCCAGACGATGCTCGCGACCACACGCGGATATCTCCGCGCGCAGCGCGACAAAGCGAAGCGGTTTCTCGAGGGCTACCTCGAAGGCATCGCCTATTTCAAACAGCACAAGAAAGAGAGCTTGGAGGTCGTGAAGAAAAAGCTCCGCTTAGGCGCGGAGCAGGAAGGAAACCTCGACCGCGCCTACGATCTCCTCGCGACGAAATACTACGAGGCGATGCCGTATCCGTCGCTCAAGGGCATCGAGACTGTGCTCGGATTCGTCGAAAAGGAAAATCCCAAAGCAAAAGGCGCCGATCCGAAGTCTTTCGTCGACGACAGCTTGCTTAAGGAGATTGACGCGAGCGGCTTCGTCAAAACGCTGTACGAGAAATAAAATGATCAACGGCGCGCTCGATGGAACGACGGCGATCGACGTGAGCGGCCACGTGGCCGGCCCGTACGCCGGATCGCTTCTCGGGGACTTGGGCTGCGAGGTGATCAAAGTCGAGCTGCCGGGAGAAGGCGACACGCACCGCGGGCGCAATCCCAAATACGAGGGCTACGGACCGAGCTTCCGTGCTCTCAACCGCAACAAAAAGAGCATCACGCTCAATCTGCGCGAGCAGAAGGGCAGAAAAATTCTCCTCGATCTGCTCGCGGCCGCCGACGTCTTGATCGAAAACTTCCGCCCGGCGACGCGGCGAAAGCTCGGGCTCGACTACGAGGAGCTTTCAAAGCTCAATCCCAAATTGATCCACTGCTCGATCTCCGGCTACGGCCAGAGCGGGCCGTACCGCGACAAGCCGGGCTTCGACACGATCGGCCAGGCGCTCTCCGGCATGATGAGCCTGGTCACCGATCTCGACGATCCTAAAGTCGCGGGCGTCTCCTTCGTCGATCATTCCGCGGGCATCTTCGCCGCTCACGGCGTCATGGCCGCGCTCCTTGCCCGGCAAAAGACCGGGCGCGGGCAGTTTGTCGATGTTTCGCTGCTGCAGGTCGCGGTCGCGTTCATCGAATCGCACGTTGCGGATTATCTGAACGGCGGCGAGGCGGTCTCGCGCGAGAATTTTCCCAAAGGACGGATATACAGTCTGCTCGACTCGGAAGGCAGGCCGTTCATGGTTCATCTATCGGGCCATAACAAAGCCTGGGAGGGGCTGCTGCGGGCCGCGGAGCTCGATCATCTGATCGGCGACCCGCGCTTCGCCTCGCGGCGGCATCGCACCGACCGCCACGAGGAAATCGTCGGCATCCTGCGCGGGCAATTTCGCGCCAAGCCGCGCGATTACTGGCTCCCGCGGCTCGACGCCAACGACATTCCAAACGCGCCGATCAACACAATCGCGGAAGTGTTCAACGATCCGCAGATCCGGCATATGGGGATTCCCAAGACGATCCATCACCACGCGATGGGGGCCAGCAATCTCGTCGGCAGTCCGATCGATCTGTCCGGCACGCCGCCGAAGTTCTACCGCGCGGCGCCGCTTTTGGGCGAGCATACGGAGGAGATTTTGGGCCGCCTCGGCTACGACGCGCGCGCGATCGCGGAGCTAAGGGCGGCGGGGGTAATCTAAAGCATTCCGAGCACAAAGGAGACGAACATGGATTTCAATCTGCAAGAAGACCCGCCGGAGCTGGCGGAGTTTCGCCGCGAAGTTTCGGCGTGGATGGCCGAGAACATGCGCGGCGGCGAGCATCTCCGCTGGTCGGCCTCCTGGTCGACGCGAGAGAACGAGGAGGAGTACCGGTTTCGCCGCGGGCTCGCCAACAAGCTCGGACGGATGGGCTGGCTCTTTCCCATGTTTCCTAAGGAGTACGGCGGCGCCGGTCTCACCATCGATCATCAAATCGTCCTCGAGACCGAGCTGATGAAATACGGGCTCAACCTCTCGCATGTCTTTTATACGCTCGCGCGCATCGTCGCGCCAGTCGTGCTCAAGTGGGGAACGGAGGAGCAAAAGCGCGAGTTTCTGCCGCCGCTAACGCGCGGCGAAATTTCTGTCTGGCAGGTGCTCACGGAGCCGCAGGGTGGAAGCGATGTCGCCAACTGCCAGACGAAGGCGATCCGCGACGGCGATCATTACGTCGTCACCGGACAGAAGGTCATGGTCGGCCATCACGTGCCGCCGGATTATCTCTGGACGCTCGTCTGCACCAATCCGCAGGGCAAGCGCCACGAAAACCTCGGCTGGATCCATATTCCCACGAATCTGCCCGGCATCGAATTCCAGCACATGCACCTTATGATGGGAATAAAAAACGCCGTCTTCTTCGACGGCGTGCGTGTCCCGGCGAAATATCTCGTCGGCGGCGAGAACAACGGGTGGAAAGTCGCCAACACGCATCTCGAATTGGAGCATGGAGGCGACGGACGCATCGGCGTCGATCCGCTCGTCGAGCGCGTCATCGAGTATTGCCAGAACAATCAGGCGGGCGGAAAGAAGTTGATCGACGACGACCGGATCCGCGACACGATCGCCGACATGATGCTCGAGCTGAACACGCTCCGGCGTTTCAACCAGCGGAATTTCTATCATCGCTTCGCGCGCAAGCCGCACTCGTACGGCGGCGTGCAGCAGCGCTACTTTCAGCGCATGGCGCGGCTTCGCAACGGCGAGCGCCTGCAGCAGATCATGGGCATCGACGCGCTGGTGCAAGACCTCTCCGTCCACGAGGTCGTGGACTTCGAGTATGCCGTCCGCACTGGACCGGGACAGCTTCACGGAGGCGGCACGCTGGATACCGACCGGCTCGTGTTCGCGCGCCGCGTCGGTATCGGCCGGCCGCTGATAGAGAAGGCGCCG
>DATFWH010000104.1:0-7003 GCA_035259465.1 Binatia bacterium | reverse complement strand
TTCGGCGAGCATCTTCATCTCCGCTTCCGCAATCTTTTGCTCCGTTTCGGTGAAGGTGAATTCGATCTTCGGGTAGCGCGCCGACGCGAGCACGGCGTCACGCTCGCCGCCGTAGCGCTCGATGAACTTATCGGCGATCTCCGGAAGGTGCTGCTCGCTGTAGGCGATCGACGCCCGGCAGGCGCGGAGCAGCTGGCCGCGAAATTCCGGATGGTCCTTCAAGATCGGCTCGCGGACCGCGACCATGTGCTTGATCATCTCGGGAAAACCGGTGAGCGCGCCCCACGCCTCTCCGTCGGAATAGAGACGAACCACGGTTGGGTCGTTCTCGCCGCGGAAGAAGAATTGATCGATCAGCACGACCGCGTCCGCTTTGCGGCTCTTCAAAATATCCAGCAACTCCTCCTGCGGATGAGATTCCCAGCGGATCGTCGAGAGATCGACGCCGTAGCGGTGCTTGAGCAGATAGCGGTGGACGACGTGCGGCGTTTTGTGATGCGTCGCGATCAATCGGCCGGCGAGATCCTTCGGCGTCTTGATCGGGCCGTCGGCGAGCACGAACATGCCGTTGCCCTTGACGGTCGACTTCCACTCCGTCGAGATGCCGCGGATCGCCGCGCCGTCGATGCGGCAGCGGAGAAAATTCGGCAGGTAGAGGTTCGCCGCCTGCACCTCGCCGGAGATCAGCGCCTCCTCCTGCGCGCGGCTCGGCGGATCGGGCACTGCGATGACCGACATCGTAAATCCGTCCGGCTTTACGGCGCCCGACGCGAGACCGTAATAGGTGCGGAACATGCAGAAGCGGTTGCGATAATGGGCGAAAGTGATGTGCATGATTATTTCAACCCTAGCTCGGCGCGCGTCTTGGTGCAGACGTCGTACGCCGCCATGGCATAGACTTTCGTGCAGTTGATCATGTTGGTGATGCCGACGCCGCGCCGCACACCCTTGGGATTGTCCCATTCCGTGATCTCGGGCTCGGTCGGGTCGATCAGGTGCGTGCCGAAACCCGGTCCGTAGGTGATCGCCGGCACGCCGTAGGCGTTGATGCGCGAGCCGTCGCTCGTGATGCCGTAGCGCTTGGGCGACGGATCGGGGGCGGGCTTGCCGAAGACCGTGCGGTGCGCTTGGTCCATGACCTGGACGATCTTCTCGCTCTTGGAGATCTCGTAACCGTAAGTAGAAAGGTATAGCTCGACCTTGGTCGTGATGTCCTTTTCCTTCTCTTCTACGCGCGCGCAGACTTTTTCGAGCGCGCGCTGAATCGCCATGGTCGGCGTCTTGGGCAGCGTCTTCACGATGACATACAGCTTCACCGACGGCTGCGTTCCCGGCTTGAACGGGTTGCCGCCGTCGATCGCGCCGATCTGCACCGTCGGGAGCATGAACGGATGCTTGTATTCCTGCTGGTATTCCTTTTCCCAGTCCTGGATCGCCTGGGCGACCTTGCCCGCCTGGATGACGAAGTTCTCGGCTTTGCCGTCGACCGTGACCTCGGCCCAGATGAGACCGGCGTTGCCGATTTGGAGTTGGAGGCCGGTCGGCTCGCCGATGATGCACATGTCGGCGGTGACTCCGTGGTCCATCATATAGCGCGCGCCGACGCCGGCGCCGCGATAGGTCTTGCCGGAGAAGCGGTTTACCTGTGCCTTCTCGATCTCGCCGACTACGCCGGAGATGATGATGTCGCCCTTGAGCTCGACGCCGGCCTTTTGCAGCATCTCGACGGCGACAATGTAGCAAGGAAAGGCCGCCTTCATGTTGACAAGACCGCGGCCATAGATGCGGTCGCCCTCGACCTTGGTCTCCTGCGGCGTATCGAAATGGTCCATGTGCGCGTTGAACATGAGCGTCGGGCCGCCGCCCGAGCCTTTCAGCGTGCCGATGACGTTCGGGCGGCCTTCCTCGACCTCCTGGTACTTGACGCTCATGCCGAGCTTTTCGAATTCGCTACCCAGGTAATGCGCGACGTTGTATTCCTCGCCGGTGATGCTGATGGTGTCGGCGAGATTTTTGGCGATCTCGATGAGGCGGTTCTTGTCCAATTGCGAAAGTACTTTCTCCATTAAACTTCCCTTTCTTGATTTACTTGCCGAGCTTTTTGCTGAAGCCCTCCTGCTCCAGCTCTTGCAGCAGGCTGTTGTCGTATAAGTCTTTGGCGTTTTTCGCTCCGGGCTTTTCCGTCGCGGCGAGGCCGGCTTCGATCACCGACGGATCGGTGAACGGCATCGACGGAACGTTCTTGGCGAAATAGTCGTAGGTCTGCGCGAGAATCTGCGGGTCGTTTTGCTTGGTGTATTTCGCGGTGACCTGCATCGCGTAATCTTTTCGCTGCTTATATATATGAATGCCTTCGATCAGGCCCATAAGAAATTTTTTCGCCATCGGCCGGTCCTGCGCGACGGTCGCGCGGCGCGCGGCGATCACCGAGGTGGGATACTTGATGCCGAGCGCGCCGAGATCGGCTATGACGTTGAGGCCGCGCGCGGAAGCGCTGAAGAGCGCCGGCGGCGCGACTGCGGCGGCGGCGACGCTCCCCGATTCGACCGCGGCGATCCTCAGCGCGTCGGGACCGGCTTGAATGAACGTCACGTCCTTGGGACCGAGGCCGAGCTTCTCGATCGCCGCGCGGATCGCGACCTCTTCGATGCCGCCGATGCGCGATACGGCGGCGCGCTTGCCTTTCAGATCGGCGGCGGTACGAACGCCGCTGCCGGTGATCAAACCGTAGGGCATCAGTCCGTAGACCGTTGCGAGGATCATGATGTCAGCGCCCTGGACCGCGGCCTGGATCGGCGACGCGGCGCCGAGATAAGAGAAGCGGATCTCGTTCGCCATCACCGCCTGGATGTTCGTGAGGCCGCCGGAAATGAGGACGAGATCGGTGCTCAAGCCGTATTTCTTGAACATGCCCGAGTCGTAAGTCACCCAAAACGGGATGTTCTGCCCCGAGTTGCCCGAATAGCTCAGATGGATGGTTTGCGCGCGCGACGGCTGCGCGCAGGCGAGCGCCGCGGCGATGCCGAGCGCCGCGATCCATCGACTTCTCATGAACATATTTCCCATAGGTTGTTGAATCACCTACCTTTAAACCAGCGCCGCGCCAGCGTCAACAGCGCGAAACGAATTGACGCCGATGCGCATTTCGCTTAAATTTAGTCGATGCTTCTAGGACTTGACGTGGACGGTGTTGTGGCGGATTTCCTCGGACCGTTTCTCCGTTTCGTCGAAAAAAAGACCGGCTGCGGGCCGATCGCGCCCGAAACCGTCGTCGATTTGAGCTACAAAGGCCATCCCGTAATCACCGACGCCGTCCTGGAACAGTGTCTGACCGCGCTCGCCGACGAGCCGGACTTCTTCGACCGGCTCGTGCCGCTCTTGACGCCGCCGGAGTGGCGCGCGCTCGACGAGCTGAGCCGCGCCGGCCGCTTGATTTTCATTACGCACCGGCAGGCGAGCGAAGGCCGCGACGTCCAGCGGCTCACCGCCGACTGGCTTTTGCGCCACGGCGTTTCCGATCCCATCGTCCATTGCACGGCGGATTACAAATCGAAGATCGTGGAAAGCCTCGGCGTCGATATCTTCGTCGACGATCGGCACGAGAACTGCCGCGACGTCGCGGAGACCACGCGCGCGGCGGTCTTCATGCCGGACCGGCAATACAATAGATTTTTCCATCACCCCAGGGTCACACGGTTCGGACGATTCAGCGAGTTTTTAGACCGCGTAAGATAGCAAGGAGGCTCGATATGTACGGTTGGCGCGCGCGAGTTGGACACGTCGCCCCATCGCGCGGCGACGTTCTGGTCTATGAATTCTATCGCATGCTGCCGGAAGGCTTCATGCTGCTCAACACGACGGGCACGATCCGCCAGCTCGTCGACACCGACTTCGACAAGCAGCTAAAGCGCATCGAGGAGGCGGCGGTCGATCTCGCCGAGAACGGCTGCGACGTGATTATCATCGGCGGCTCGCCGCTCTTCACCAAGCTCGGCTACGGGAGCGACATCGAGATCGGCCGGCGCCTGTCGGAGAAGGCCAAAGTACCGGTCTTCGCCGGCATCACCGGGGAGATCGAGGCGCTGAAGCGCCTTGGCATCAAGAAAGTCGTCGTCGCGACACCGCACGAGGACGAGCTCAATCAGCGCATGAAAAAATTTCTCGAAGCCTCCGGCTTCGAAGTGTTGAAGATCGAAGGCTACGGCATCCGGAAAAATTCCGAGATCGCCGAGCTTTCCGAGCACGCCGCCTACAAGATCGCGAAGAAATTATACGAGAAAGCACCGGAGGCGGACGGCGTCTTCGTCCCCTGCCCGCGCTGGCCGACGATCGGCGACGTCGCGCTCTTGGAGAGCGAGATCCAAAAACCCGTCGTCACGAGCTGCCAGGCATATATATGGTACGCGCTGGAGATCGCGCGCGTGAAGGAGAAGATCGAGGGATACGGCAAGTTGATGGCGACGCTGGGGGAGTGAGCTGCCGCGATGTTCAAGAGGTTTTTTAAACTATTTATTTTGTTGGAAGTGCTCTTCAGTACGGTAGCACCTCTTTTTATCGTTTTTATCGTCTTTATGTATCTCCAAGACAACCGGTTATTTAACTCTCCTTTATACGTTACAGCAGGCGCACTCATCAGTGTTGGAATTATCTTTTGGGTTTATAAAGCAATCCAAGATTTTCTGAGAATCGATAACGCCGAACAGAATCGATGAGAGGCCATCGGAGACACAAATGAGCCTAGCCATAGGGAAGAGTCTAATTTCTTTGCCAATCGCGTTGCTTCTCTTCGCGTCAGCCGCCGCCGCCGATCCCATCCCCAAAGGCTGGCAGGCGAGTAATATGAAGGCGATCGGTTACAGCGATCTCGACGGCCGCGGCGGCGCGTTCAAGATGGCGATCCGCCAGGTAAAGGGGCGCTGGTATCTCTACATGGGCCACGAGTGGCACCGCGGCTGGACGATCATCGACGTGACCGACGCCGCAAATCCCAAGTTCGTCAAATTCGTCGAGGGCCCCGACAACACCAACACGATTCAGATGGAATTTCACGACAACCTCATGATCACCGCTCTGCAAAGAAAGCAGCCCAATTGGGGCGGCGATCCGAATCGCCCGAACGAAGAGGGAGCGCTGCTCTGGGACATCAGCGATCCGGTCAACTGGAAATTGCTCTCGCATTGGAAGACCGGCAGCACCGGCGTGCACCGCATCGGCTACCCCGGCGGCAAGTATGCGAACCTATCGGCCGCGGCGCCGGGCTTTTCCGGCCGCATCCTGCTTTTTCTCGACGTGAGCGACCCGGCGAACCCGAAAGAAGCGGGCCGCTGGTGGATGCCGGGACAGAAGGACGGCGAGCAGCCGAAAGTGAGCGACTCGTTTCACGGCCCGGCGATCATCAGCGAGGACGGCAAGACCGCTTACGTCGGCTACGGCGGCTCGGTCGTGATCCTCAACATCGAAGATATCTCGAAACCCAAACTCGTCGGCAGATTGCAGATCAGCCCGCCGTTCGGCGGCATCCCCGCGCACGACGTGCTGCCGCTTCCGGGAAAAAACGTTCTCTTCGTTCACGGCGAGGCGACCGGCGGCGGCGACGAGCCGGGCGACAAGCCGGCTTGCGAGCGCGCGATCACGACCGCGGCGATGGTCGACATCAAAGATCCGGCAAAACCCTATCTCATCTCCATTCTGCCGCGGCCCGAGCCGCCGAAAGGCGCGCCGTACGCGGACTTCTGCGATAAGGGCGGCCGCTTCGGCCCGCACAACACAAGCCTCGAATACCATCTGCCGGACGTGCAAAAGCAGGGTGATCTGCTTTATCTCACCTATTTCAACGCGGGGCTGCGCGTCTACGACGTCAAGAATCCGCGCGCGCCGAAGGAAGTCGGGTGGTTCCTTCCGCCGACGCCGGTAAAGCGGCACGGACCGCTCCCGTACGACAAGCTCGTGAGCCAGACCGAGGACGTGCTCGTCGATACGCGGGGAAATATTTACATCACGGACAAAAACTGGGGTATTTTTATTCTGCGCTACACCGGCGCGAGCGCGGCGGCGAGAAATTAGCGGAGAAAAACGATGATCCGCAAGCTTGCCTCCGGCAAATACCGGCTCTATTCGAGCAAGAAAACTCCCAAGACCGGCAAGCGCCGCAACTTGGGCACGTTCAAGACGCGCGCGGCGGCGGAGAGGCACGAGAAGGCCGTGCAGTTCTTCAAGCGGCGCTGATCGACGGTTGCAGTGAAGAACCGAAAATCAACTTTATCACGTAGAGGCTTTCTTCAGCGGCTGCTCGCCGTGATGGAGAAGAAGGACCACTGGGCGTGGCCGGCGTTCACGACGGGGTTGGTGCCGAAGCGGCTGCTGCACGTTCATTTCGAGCAGGAGTACGCCACCTACGTGCGCGACTTTCCCGTGATGGTCGGCTGGGCGTACGTGCAATGTCCGCTCGCGGAAGTGCGCGGCGCGCTCGCCGAGAATTTGTTCGAGGAAGAGACCGGCGGCCTTGTGGCGAAGCGGCCGCATCCCGAGCTTTTTCTCGAATATCCCCGCGGCTTGGGGATGAGTCTCCGCCGTTTTGAAAACATCAAGCTGCTGCCGGCGGCCAAGACCTATCGGCGATTCCTGGACGATGCCATCCAGCGCCGCGGCTGGGACGTCGCGGCGGCGATCGTAACACTCTTCATCGAAGGCACCAAAGATGACCGCGCCGCGATCGACGCGCGCGCGCGAAAACGCTCGCTCGCTTCGCTCCGCGAGCATCCGCTGGTCGTGCATTACGACTTGTCGCTCGAGCACCTCGCGCTGACGAAAGCGCACCGCGAGGTCGAGGGCGATCATCGCCGCGCCGCCTGGACGGCGATTCTCGACCACGTCGCTCCCGCGCGAAGAAATCTCGTCGCCGCGAGCATGCGGCGGGCGCTCGCCCATTGGCTCGCCTACCGCGACGAGGTCGCCGCCGCCTGCGGCATCGAGCGCGACCTTGACGGTAGGCCGCGGCTCCCGC
>DATFWH010000103.1:0-4228 GCA_035259465.1 Binatia bacterium | reverse complement strand
GAGCCGATAGTCGCGCAAAAGAACAGGGCGGCGACAAGCGCTGCGAGCACGCGGCACAATTTTTTCGCCGTTCGGTGAGATGACCGCAGTTTTCCCATAGTTCAATCCCGTTGAAAGCGGATTTTGCGTTCTACTGCACCCGGCGCAAACTATCATGTTTATAAAGAAACTTGCAAGGGAAAACGATGGTTCTCAAACCGAAAAAGATGTGCTTTTTCAGCATTTATCAACGGATGTTGAGAGCGCTTCGTGGGTGCGTATAGCTTCGCCCGTTCGGGCTGAAAAATGCCCTATATTCGAACCAATGGGGGCGAGTTCCTCAGGCATCCGAGGAAGTCTCACGGAGCAGCCGCCCGAAAGCGGCGGCTCGCTATAGCTCAAAATTAGTAGCAAACGGCTGTCCGTTGTCAATTCGGGTAAAAACCCATAAGCACGACGGAATCCTACCTGTCTTTAAAGTCGTGTCCCGCTGTTCTATAAGAGAACGCGCCTGCGATCAGACCCGCTCGGGAGGTAACATGCCGAAAAGATTCATGGTCTTTACATTGGCGGCGCTTCTTTTGGGCCGTGCGGCGCCCGGCCTCGCCGCCGATCCGGTATTGAAACTCGGCTGGAGCGGCTCCGGCGTCGGCGCCGACATGCTTAAACTAGCGGGCAGGTCGAATGTCTGGCGCAAGCACGGCCTCGACGTGCAGCCGGTTTACCTCTCGAGCGGCAACCTGATGGCGCAGACGCTCTCGTCGGGCGAGATTGGTCTCACCGGCTTCGACGTCACCGCAATGCTGGCACTCGGAGTCTCCGGCGCGCGCGATCTGCGCGTGATTTCCGTGCTGATAAACCGCCTCGAGCCGTTCTTCGTGGTGCAGAAATCGATCGCCACGCCGGCGGACCTCAAAGGCAAGCGCGTGACGATCAGCCGCTTCGGCTCCGGCTCCGACATCATCACGCGCGTCGCGCTCCGCTACTGGAAGCTCGACCCGGACAAAGACATGGCATTCCTGCAGTCCGGCAACACGCCGACGCGGATCGCCGCGCTCGTCGCCGGCCATGTCGACGCCGCGCTCGTGAGCTCGACGCAGGTGCAGAAGGTCGTCGAGACCGGCTGCTGCCGCGTCCTCGCGGACTTGTCCGAGCTGCCGATCGACTACGCCAATTATGGCGTCGTCGTCTCCGGCTCGCTGCTCAAGAGCCAGCGCGACAACGTCAAGCGATTTCTCCAGGCGCTGACGGAGACGATTTATATCTTCAAGACCAAGCCCGAGGCGGCGATGGCGGTTTTGCGCGAGAGCAACAGCGACCCGCAGGTCGTACGCCCGCTTTACGACCGATTGGCGAAGGCGATCGCGGAATATCCGCTGCCCGAGCCCAAAGGCATCCAGACCGCGCTCGATTTTCTTCCGAATCCCAAGGCGCGCGGCATGCGCGCGGAAGAATTCATGGACACGAGCCTGATGGAGGAGATCAAGAAGAGCGGGTTTATGGAGAAGCTGTACGGGAGGAAATAAAAGACTGGATTCCCGCTTGCGCGAGAATGACTCGGGTCATCAATCGAGAAATATCCGTAGCGTCATTGCTTCCGGATATTTCCTTTTCTCTCTCTGCGCGAAAGCGTCTGCCGCTCGAATGCCGACGCATCCGATTACCGGCGCGATGATTAAGCCCTGACCCATCGCGCGGGCGAAGAGCGGGCGGCGCTTTCGCCAACTCCCTTTATGCCGCCGTCTCCTGCAAATTCTGATAGTGGTGCGCCTTCGACACCGCGCCGATGCCGGAGATGATTTTCTTCCAGCCGTCGCCTTCGTCCTCGCTGGCGAAGACGTCGCCGTCGGTCGTGCCGGCGAAGAGCACGCTGCCGTTTTTCCACGCGTCGATCGAGAACGCCTCGACGTTGCCGCGGATGTGCTCGGGCAGGCCGTTCGTGAGCACTTCCCACGTTTTGCCGCCGTCGCGGCTGCGCGCGATGCGCGAATCCGCCGTGTGGAGCTTGCGCCACGTGCCGGGGCCGGTCTTGCCACCGGCGACGAACATGAGGTTCGGCTTGAAGGGATGGACGAGCAGGGGATCGACGTAGCCGATGCGGAAATCGCGCGGCGTGAGGCTCGTCCACGATTTGCCGCTGTCGCTGCTGACGCAAACGCCGGCCGTCGTCTCGGGCCCGCAGTTGGTCGTCGGCATGACGTGATAGACTTTGGCGGGCTCTGCCGTCGTGAGAACGCGGTGCGCGTCGGGATTGAGCCCTTCGACCGTCTGCCAGCTCTTGCCGCCGTCCTCGCTCTTTAAGAAGCCGCCGACCTCGACCGCGGCGTAGATCGTCTCCGGCCGCTTTGGGTCGAACGCGAGGCTTTTCACGTGCGCCTGGTGCGGCGGACCGGGGAAGGTCCACTTCTCGACGCCGGGCACGTCGCGCAGCGCGGTCAGTTCGCTCCAGCTTTTTCCCAGGTCGTCGCTCCGGAAGAGATGCGCGGGCTGCGTGCCGGCGTAAATCCGCGGCCGCCCGCCGATGCTGTGCGCCGCTAGGGCGTAGATCTCCATGCCGCGGAGGTCGTTGTCGCGGCGCTCCCAGCTCTTGCCGCCGTCGGTCGAGACGTGGAGCGCCGATCCGAACGTGCCGGCGAAGAGCGTCTTCGTCGACGGCTCTTCGATGATCGCGCTTATGTGCTCGCCGGAAAGAAAATGGCCGCGCTGGGTCCACGATCCGCCGCTGCGGGCGAAAGCGAAGATTCCATCGACGGTGCCGACGAGCAGCGTCTCGAGACGCGAGTCGCCCTGCGTCGTCATCTGACCTCCGGGAGATAAACAAATCGGCATGGCAGCCTCCTTGTGATCGGTCGCGCAAAAACGCCGAACCGAAGGGGTAACTGCCAATTCCTAATCCCGAATCGCGGGGCGCGTCAAGCTTTGTCACGGTCCGATTTTTCGTGGTAAGCAAAACATCGGAAGAGACATCGAGTGGACCTCAACACTTATTCAAAGCCGAGCGGCCGCGTCTTCTACGGCTGGTGGATCGTCGCCGTCGGCGTGCTGACGCAGATCGCCGGCGTCTTTTCGCTCTCGAGCACGCTCAGCATTTTTTTAAAGCCGGTGACCGAGGACCTCGGCGTCTCGCGCGGCGCGTTCTCGCTCGTGCGCACCGGCGAGATCATCGTCGGCGCGGCGATGGCGCCGCTCGTCGGTCCCATCGTCGACCGGCGCGGCGGGCGTTGGCTGATCGTCGCCGGCGCGATCATCGCCGCCGCCGGCTATTTCCTGCTCAGCCGCGTGCAGGAGTTCTGGCAGTTTTTTCTGCTGCGCTGCACGCTGGTCGTCGCGGGCGACACGCTCATGGGCTCGGTCGTCGTGATGGTTATCATCGCGCGCTGGTTCGTGCGCAAGCGCGGCCGCGCGATCGCCATCGCGAACCTCGGCACCGGCTTCGCCAAAGTCACCATGCCGCTGCTCGCCGCCGCGCTCTTCGTGTCGGTCGGCTGGCGGCAAAGCTGGGCGCTGTTCGCGCTGTTTACATTGCTGCTTGTCGTCGGACCGGCGCTGCTTTTCATCCGCAGCAGCCCGGAGGAGATGGGGCTCAGGCCCGACGGTGAGGCGGCATTAGTTCCGGAAAGAGATCCCGCCGCTCCGTCGCCGGCCGTCCGGGCCGCCGTCGAGGCCGACGTGCCGTGGACGCGCCGCGAGGCGCTGCGCACGCGCGCGTTCTGGCTTTTGGGGGTCACCTTCGGCATCGCGAACATCGGCATCGCCGGATTGAACCTGCATATTTTCTCGTTCGTCACCGACCTGGGCCATCCGGCGCTCACCGCCGCGACCGTCATGAGCACGGTCGCGCTCACGCAGCTCGCGTCGACGCTTTTGTGGGGGCTCGTCGCCGAGCGCATGGATATCCGCAAGGCGGCGATGGCGCAATTTTTAATCCAGGCCGCGGGGATCATCGTGGCGCTCACGTCGGCGCGGCTCGATCTGCTCTACGCGGGATTTTTCGTCTACGGGATCGGCCTCGGCGGCAGCTTCGTCCTGCGCGAGGTCGTCTGGGCGAATTATTTCGGAAGGGTCTCGCTCGGCACGGTGCGCGGCATGGGCGTTTTTCTCACCAATGTCTTCGCCGCTTGCGGCGCGCCGTTTTTCGGCTTTCTCTTCGATCTCACCGGCGGCTACACGCTTTCATTCGCGGTCTTCGTCGCCGCGCTGCTCGCCTCGGCGGTGCTGATCATGAACGTGCAAGCGCCGAAGAAATCTA
>DATFWH010000102.1:0-7116 GCA_035259465.1 Binatia bacterium | reverse complement strand
GAGCGCGTCGACGCGCGCGATGCTGCCGCCGCCGGCGCCGATCTCGATCATGTCGATGACCGGAATCTTGACCGGCAGACCGCTGCCTTTTCTGAATCGATAAACGCGATCGACCTCGAAGTCGTGCGCCTTGAGCGGGCGGCCGCCTTCGACAGCGCAAAGCTTTGCGGTCGTGCCGCCCATGTCGAACGAGAGCAGATCGTTGAATCCGGCGCGCGCGCCGAGATGCGCCGCGGCGAGTGCGCCGGCCGCCGGCCCGGATTCCAACAGCCGCACGGGAAAACGCGACGCGGTCTCGGCGGTGGCGATGCCGCCGCTCGAAAGCATCACGAAAAAGCTGCCGTTAAAAGAGATGGTGTCGAGGCGACGGTTGAGCTCTGCCAGATAATCCGCGACGCGCTCCTGCACGTAGACGTTCACGACGGTCGTGCTGGTGCGCTGGTATTCGCGGATTTCGGCCACGACTTCCGAGCTGAGCGAGACGCGGATCGCCGGAGCGATTTCCTTGATAATTTCCGCGGTGCGGCGCTCGTGCGCGGGGTTGCGGAAGCTGTGTAGATAGCAGACCGCGATCGCTTTGACGCCCTTGTCGCGCAGCTCGGCGACGAGGCGGCGCACGAAACTTTCGTCGAGCGGCTGGAGAATGCTTCCGTCCGCGGCGGTGCGCTCGGGCACGTCGAAGCGGAGATGGCGCGGCACGAGCGGCTTGGGGAATTCGAGATTGAGATCGTAAAGCTCGTAGCGCTGCTCGCGGCCGATCTCTAGCGCGTCGCGAAAGCCAGCCGTGGTAAGCAGCGATGTCGGCGCGCCCTTGCGCTCGATGATTGCGTTGGTGACGAGCGTGGTGCCGTGAACCAGCGTGCCGCGCTCGCCCGACTGGGCGATACCTTCGCCCAGCGCACCGCTCAGCGCGGTCTCGACCGCCAGGCTCGGATCGGCGGGCGTCGTCAGCGTCTTGCCGATCACGGCGCGTCCGTCCGCGCCAATCAAGAGGAGATCGGTGAACGTTCCGCCGATATCGACGCCGACTCTATACATAGAAAATCAGGCGCGAGGCGTGAAGCGAGAGGCAACAGCATGCGGAAATATTGCTTTTAGCTCGCGCCTCACGCCTATCGCCTCACGCCTATTTTTGCGCGAACAGCTCCAGCACGCGCTGGGTCTGATGGTTCGCGGCGGGGCGCAGCAACGGGACCTTCACGCCGGCGTCGCGGTATTGCTGGACGCGCTTTTTGACCTCGTCGGGCGTGCCGCTCGCCGTCATGCCTTCGACGTAGGAATCGGGGATCGCCTTGATGAGTCCGTCCATGCCGCCGGCGGCGTGCGCCTTCTCGAATTTCGGAATGTCCTCTTTCTTGATATAGGGCTCGCCGACACGCATCTTCGGTCCGGCGATGAACGATATCTGCACCGGATCGAGCTTGGTTGCGACCTCCCAGCGGACTTGATCGAGCGCCTTCTTGTGATCGTCCTCGACCGAGCAGTTGATGATCTGCGCGATTTCGAACTTGGAGAAATCCCGCCCCGCGGCTTCCGCCGCCTGGCGCACGATCTTGAGCGCGTTCACAGTGTATTCAGGCGAACAGACCGCGTTCAACACGACGCCGTCGGCGACCTGCCCGGCGAGCTTAAGGCCCGTTGTGCTCGTCGCCGGCGCGTAGACCGGGATCGATTTGCGGATCGGCTTCCAGCCGAGTCCCACGTTGTCGAAGTTGACGTACTCGCCGTGATAGGAAACTTTGTTCCCGGTAAGCAAAAGGCGCATCGATTCGATATACTCCTTCAGCACCTGGGCCGGTGTCGCGCTCACGTCGGGGTCGAGCGCGTGGACGCGTGCGTGACTTTTGGTGCAAGCGCCGGGTGCCAGCGTCATCCGCCCGCCGGTCAGCTCATCGAGGCTCGCGAGCGTCTGCGCCATCACGATCGGGCTACGCAGCCGCACGATCTGCGTCGAGCCGAGAATCATTTTCTCGGTCGCGAGGCCCATCGCCGCGAGCGCCGTAACGGAATCCCGCATAATCTCGATCGTCTCGGAGAAAAACGCCATCTCGTAGCCGCGCGCCTCCGCTTGCCGCATGAGGTCGGCGATCTCTCTTACGTTGGTGAATTTCCCGTAGCCTAATGCAAAACCGACTCGCGCCATGCTCGTTGTCTTTCCTTTCGCCTTATTTTCCCCAGAGCTGTTTATAGAATCCCGACGCTTCGATCTCTTTGACGTAGCGATCGTCGTAGAAACTCTCCGGCGCCATGCCCTTCGCCTTGGGGTTGCGCGCGGCGATTTGATTCAGCACTTCCTGCACGCCTTCGCGCGTATTGTAAGGAATCCGGTCGATGTAGTCGACGGCGTACTGGTAAACCGCGTCGAGCGTCTTCGCGTCCTCGGCACGCACATATTTCTTGATCGCGCGCTTGCTGCCTTCGGCATCGTTTTGCAGCTTGTGCACCGCTTCGGAGTAGGCCTTGATGAAGCGGCGCACCAGATCCTCGTTGGCGGAAAGAAAGGCCCGCCGCGCCATGAACGCGTCGTGTGGGAAATATACTCCGGCTTTGCCCATGTTCATGAGCGTTTTCGCGCCGGCCTCCTCCGCCTTGAGATTCAAGGGGCTGGAGAACGGCGCGGCGACAATGGCGCGCGTTTTCAACATCGCGGCGGCGCCGAAAAGATCGCCCGTCTGGAGCAGCGTCACGTCTTTGCCGGGTTCGAGACCCTGTTTCTTGAGAACATAGCGCATGGTGAAGTCTGTCGACGATCCGAAACGCGTCACGCCGACCGATTTGCCGCGAAGATCGTCAATGGACTTAATCTCCGGCAAGGCCATGATGTAAAACGCCGGCACCTTTACGAGCGCGCCGAACATCGTCATGTCCGAGCCCGCGAGCGCGGCGTCCACCGAGGCGCTTCCCGCCGCGGCGGAGATCGGCAGGTCCCCGCCGAGCATCGACTGGACCATTAGCGAGCCCGAAGCGATCAGCACGAGATGCGAGTCGATGTTGTACTTGTCGAAGAGCTTCATTTCCTGCGCGATCCAGAGGCCGGCGAAAACGCCGCTCGCGCTGGTGTAGCCTACGGCGAGGCGGTCTTTCCCTTGGCTCGGAGAGGAAATGCAGAAAAAAAGCAGCAAGGCCGCGATGTTGGCGGCGATTTTCTTCATCATGAGCGACCCCCGCTGGATGCCACAATATAGCAGCTTGGTATCTTTTATGCGAAATCGTGTCAACCAACGCAACCCATAGGCGCGAACCGCCGTTGACATTCTGGTTTAGCGCATGCTAGTCGCGGAACGGGAGGGAATCTTCATGGCACGGATTCTCATCAAGAACGGCACCGTGATCACGATGGACCCGCGGCGGCGCATCATCCGCGACGGCGCCGTCGCGATCGAGAACGACCGCATAGTGGACGTGGGGAAAGCGGAAGCGCTCAAGGACTTTCAGGCCGAGACGGTGTTCGACGCGACCGACCGGGTGGTCATGCCGGGCCTCATCGACGCGCACTGCCATAACGTGCAGATGCTCGCGCGCGGCTTGGGCGACGAGGTCGATCTCATCGCCTGGTGCTACGACCGCATCTACCCCTACGAGACGCTGCTTAGCGACGAGGCGACCTATTTGAGCGCGCTCCTCTGCCAGGTCGAGATGATCCGCACCGGCACGACCACCGTCACCGACCCCGGCGGCTACAAAATGGACAACGTCGGACGCGCGCTGGCGGAGACCGGCATGCGCGGCATCATCGCCTGGTCGGGCATGGACCAGTGGAGCGACGACCGGCCGCTGTGCAAGGGGCTGCCGGGAAAGCTCAGCACCGAGGAGACGCTCAAGGTCGAAGAGCAGCTCGTCAAGGACTGGAACGGCAGGGAAGGCGGGCGCATCCGCGCCTGCTACGGCCTCCGTGTCGAGCCTAACGTGAGCGACGCGCTCTATCGCGGCATCAACAACCTCGCGAAGCGCGACGGCGTCATGATCGAGATGCACGCCGCGGTCAACAAGGATCAGGTTGAGTGGGTGAAGAAGCGCACCGGCCACACCGTGATCGAGCACATGAAGTCGCTCGGCGTGCTCGGCGACCACTGGTATCTCATCCACATGGCGGTGCTGACCGACGACGAATTAAAAATGCTCAAGGACAACGACTGCCGCGTTATCCACGTCCCCGGCGCGACGCTCCACGGCGCGTACGGCTCGGCGACGGTGGGAAAATTCCCCGAGCTGATCGACATGGGCGTCACCGTCGCGCTCGGCTGCGATTCCAGCGCGGCGAACAACAGCCTCGACATGTTCCGCGCGATGTACCAGGTCGCGACCGTGCACAAAGAGGCGCGCATCATCCCCGACCTCATCGCGCCGGAGAAGGCGCTGGAATTGGCGACGATCGGCGGCGCCCGCGCCGCCCATTGGGACAATGAGATCGGCTCGCTGGAGAAGGGCAAGAAGGCCGACGTCATCATCGTCGAGACCAAGCGCTCGAACTGGGTGCCGCTGCACGAGTTCTCGCTCGTGCCGACGCTCGTCTATTCCGGCGAGGGCGCGGACGTCGAGACCTCGATCATCGACGGCCGGGTGGTGATGGAAAAGCGCAAGATCAAGACGGTCAACGTGAAGACGATTCTCCGCCGCGCGCAGCGCGCGACCGAGAAGCTGGTGAAGAAACTGCCATACAAGCTCGAACCGAAATGGCCGTTCGAATAGGCGAGACACTCGCGGAGGAATCACCATGTGTAAGCGATTTCACAGGCTCGTTTTCTCCACGCTCTGCTGGCTTGTCATTGCGACAGCCGCATGGGCCGCCGAGGCGCCCAAGCGCGGCGGCATTCTAAACGCCACGCTCATCGAGGCGCCGCCCTCCTTCTCGATCCACGAAGAGGTCACGATCTCGACCGTATGGCCGATGATGTCGTGCTACAACAATCTCGTCCTGTTCGATCCGCTGAAGAAGCAGGAGAGTCTCGAGACGATCATCCCGGAGCTCGCGGAGAAGTGGACGCTGCAGGACGGCGGCAAGAGCCTCGTCTTCTTCCTGCGCAGGGACGTTAAATGGCACGACGGCCAGCCGTTCACCTCGAAGGACGTGAAGCACACTTTCGATACCGTGCGCGAAGCGCCGGGCATCACCGGCAAGCTCCGCGTCAACCCGCGCCAGCTCTGGTACGAGAACGTGGAATCCATCGACACGCCCGACGCGCAGACCGTGGTCTTCCGTCTCAAGCGGCCGCAGGCGTCGCTGCTTCTCATGCTGGCGTCGGGCTATGCGCCGATCTATCCCGCGCACATTCCGGTCGCCGAGCTGCGCTCGAAGTGCGTCGGCACCGGGCCGTTCAAGCTCAAAGAGTATCGTCAGGGCGAGCTGATCGAGATGGTGAGAAATCCCGACTACTTCATCAAAGGGCGCCCCTACCTCGACGGCATCCGCTACACGATCATCAAAGACCGCTCGACGCGCTACGCGGCGCTGCAGGCGGGCCGGGTGGATATTCCGTTCATCTGGGAGGTCGCGAAAACGCCCGCCGAGACGGCGAAGAAGGCGCTGCCGAAGCTCGTCATGTCGGAGTCGAGCACCAATGTGAACGACCACATACTCGTCAATCTCACCAAGCCGATATTCAAAGATCCCAAAATGCGGCTCGCGATCACGCTCGCGGTCGATCGGCCGGGATATGTCCAGGCTGGCAGACAGGGCGCGGCGGTCCTCGGCGGCGTCATGCTGCCGCGGCCGTACGGCGTTTGGGGATTACCCGAAGCGGAGCAGAAAAAAATCCCCGGCTTCGGCGATCCGGTGAAGCAAAAGGCGGAATCGAAGAAGCTTCTCGCCGAGCTCGGTTACGGGGCGTCGAAACCGCTCAAGATCACCGTCTCCACGCGCGCGATCCCGATTTACGTCGACATCGCCGGCTATGTCATGGACCAGTTCCGGCAGGTCGGGATCGAATCGACGCTCGAGCAGGTCGAAACCGGCGTGTGGCATGCGAAGATGACGCGGCGCGAGTTCGACGTCGCGGTGAACACCACGGGCATCGGACCCGACGATCCCGACGCGAACCTTTACGAGAATTTCAAATGCGGCTCGGCGCGCAATTATTCCGCCTATTGCAGCGAAGAGGTGGACCGTCTGATCGACCAGCAGTCGCAGATCATCGAACGCGACAAGCGGCTCAAGCTCGTTAACGAGCTCGACAAACGGCTTCAGCTCGACGGCGCGCGCATGATGCTCGGGTGGAGCAAGGAGTACGTCGTGCAGTGGCCGTACGTGAAGAACATCGTGCCGCACCAGTCGATTTACAATTACGGGCGGATGCAGGAGGTCTGGCTCGACAAGTAACGCGCCGTGCTCGTCTATATTTTCCAGCGCCTGCTCACCGCCCTGGTGACGCTCTTCGGGATGTCGGTGCTGATCTTCGTTCTCCTGCGGCTCGTTCCTGGAGATATCGTCGACATCATCTTTTCCTCGGCCGGTTTCGTCAATCCGGCGGCCAAGGTTGAGCTCGCGCGTGAGCTCGGCGTGGACCGGCCAATCGCCGTCCAGTACATCGGCTGGCTCAAGGATGTTGCGAAAGGAGACCTGGGAAAATCCTACCGCTACGACGTTCCCGCCTGGCAGATTGTCAAGCCGCGCATCCCCGTGACGATCGAGTTGGCCGTGATGGCGATTGTTATCGCCGTCGTGCTCGGAGTCTTTGCCGGGGTCGTGAGCGCCGCGCGACGGGACAGCGCTCTCGACTACCTGCTGAGTCTTCTTAGTCTCGCGGGGCTTTCGATGCCGTCGTTCTGGCTCGGCATGATGATCATTCTCATTCTGGTCACCTCGCTCGGGTGGATCCCTGCGCTCGTGTACGTCTCGCCGCGCGAAGACCTGCGCGCGCACCTGCTACAATTCATTCTGCCGGCGCTGGCCGTCGGCTACCGCGGCTCGGCGCTGATCATGCGCATCACGCGCTCCTCGATGTTGGAAGTGTTGGGCGAGGACTACATCCGCACCGCGCGTGCCAAAGGTCAGCGGGAGTGGCCGATCATTTTTCGCCATGCGCTCAGCAACGCCATGCTGCCGATCGTCACGGTGATCGGCTTCGAGTTCGCCTTCATGATCGGCGGCCTCGTCGTGACCGAGACCGTCTTTAATCT
>DATFWH010000101.1:0-2214 GCA_035259465.1 Binatia bacterium | reverse complement strand
TCCCCCGCCGAGATCGAGCAGCGTCCCGGCGCGCTTCAGCGCTAGCCGCCTGATCAGATGCGGCGCGATCGCCCGCGCGTCGATCTCAAGAGCGCGCAGCAGCCGGTAGGCTTTTTTCGCGTCGGAGAAAAAGGGTCTCTGCGTATTGGGCCGCGCGCCGGCGCGGAGCGCGGCCGCGAGCCCGCCCCAGGCCCGCCAGGCGTCGTAGTCGCGCAGCAGAAACGCCGCCGCATCGCCGCGGAGGTGACGGGAAGCAAACCGGCTGTTGGCGTATTTTTTCCCGCGCTTGCGCAGCAGGCCCATGGCGCAGAGCGCGTTCAAGAAGATTTCCCATGCTTGCGGATCGCCGCCGAAGTGCGCGGCGACGGCCGCGCGGCTCCTAGCTTTTTTTCCCAGCCACGCGAATAGATCGAGCTCGGCCGCGGCGATGAGAATCGCCGAGCGCCAGTAGCCGCTCTCGGCTCGGAAACGTTCAAAGCCCCGTTGCTCGCCGCGCATCGCGCCGCTGCGACTCTATTTCTTGGGGGGAAGGTGCTCTCCGGGATTCTGGTCGGCTTCCGTCTCGTCCCAGACGGTTTTTCCCTCGAGGCTTTCCACGTTGAACTGGTAATCGAAGACCATCGAGCCGCCGTAGGTGGCGCCGTAGGAGACGAGCAATGCGGCGAGAACGGAAAGGATCGTCGTGAGCCCGTCGGCGGATCCCTCGCCGAACCGCCGCAGGCGGACGACGATGTCGATGACGACGATGGCGGTGACGGTGAGCATCACCGTCATGTGCCAGTTGGCGGTGCGCCACACCTGCGTGTGTTTGGCCATGCCCTTCCACCAATCCCAGAAGCCCGTGAGCGCGGTCCCGAGCGAGACGATCGCGCCGGCGACGATGACGTAGGTCCCGGCGACGAAGAAGTCGCGCGCCGCCGCTCCCCCGCCGCGAGCTTTATAGCACGAGATAACGTCGAATACCGCCGCGAGCACGTAGCAGACGATGGGGAAGTCCGTGAGCGGCGGATGCGTGGGCTTGCCCGCCCAGCCGCGCAATCCGCGAAACTCCCGCCCCTTGAGAGTGATTCCCGGCTTGATGGAAAACAATCTGGCCATGTTTCCTCCGGTGGTGCCTCGATTGCTGCGGATCGAATGGATGTCCGCTCTGCTGCCTTAGCACGAGACGGGCGGATGTCAATGGCCGAGGAATTTAGCGCGCGTTGCGTTTAGGCCGGCGTCGGCCGGGAGCGGAGAGGGCCGTTAAACGAAAATGATGCCGAGACTCAGCCAAACCGCGGCGGTGAAATAGAGACTCATCCAGAGCATTTCCTGCTGCCAGTCGGCGCGCTTCTGCGTGACGCGGCGGCGCACAACGGCGTCTTTCAAGCCGTCGACGATCCGCAGGTAACGCAAGCCCGCGCGTTTTCCGACGCGCCAGCGCCGGACATATAAAGGGACGTCCACGGCCAGCATGAGGAGAGCCGCTCCGGCGCAGGCGAGCAAGCCGACCGGGACCAATATCGTCCCGGCCGTGTGTCTGCCGTATAGGACCAGAGCGAACGCCACCAGACCGATCATGATCGACCACAGGGTTTCCTCGACGGCGTGGCCGAAGTTATTCAGCGTCGCCACGGCGAACCAGCACGCCAGCTCCGCCGCGATGACGATGGGCAGCAGCGTCTCTCCGATGGCGGCGATCGCCGGAACGCCGGTCTCGGCCGAGAGCTTGAACAGCAGCAGCGCGCACTGCCACGCGAAGCACAGCTCGGCGATCGTGGCGACGGTCCTGCCCACGACTACCGAGGAGAGCGAAACGTCCCAAAGACATATGCGCTCCAAATCGACCCGCGGAAGGAACGAGCGAAACGCGCAGGCGGCGACGTACAGACCGGACAAGGCGAGCTGCTTCAAGCGGTAAGGGTCGGGCTCGTACACGAGCCCCCAAGCGGCGCCGCTCCACAAGATAATGTTCCCCACCGAAACGGCCGAGAGCAATTTCCACCAGCGAAACGCCGTCAATCGCTCCGCCACAACACCTTCATGCATTTCCATCGTACCCGCTTACACCCGTAATCAAGACTTCACAAGCCCGTAACATAAATGTCATGGAGAGGTTTTTCGCGAGCTGGTCTCCCGGCCGGACGAAAGATTTCGCCGCATCGCGCGCGGAGGGAAGTCGAGCTTATGAAGCACCGCGCCTGATTAGCGCAGCGGCGGGAAAATGTCCAATTA
>DATFWH010000100.1:0-3720 GCA_035259465.1 Binatia bacterium | reverse complement strand
TCGATCAGATCGAAAAGATACGACGGCGCGTTGCGCGATTTCTCCTGCCATTCGGGCTGGAAGAAATAGTGGATGCCGCCGCCCCAATTGACGACCGCGCGGAGCCGCTCGGCCTCGATGTGCGCCATCTTCGTCGCCCAGTAGCCGCCGAAGCTCGCGCCGACCACGGCGACTTTATTTTTGTCGACCTCGGGGCGCTTGAGGAGATAGTCGAGCGCCGCCGTGTGGACGCGGTGCGCGTCGGGCCCGGCGAGCATTGGGCACTCGCCCGTGCCTGGACTGTCGATCACGAGACAGCCCCACCCTTCTCTCACGAAAGACTCGGCGAACGTCATCCGCTCCTCTTTCCAGTTGTCGATGCCGCCCCAGTGCATGATCATCGGCGCGGGGAGTTTTTTTGGCAGCCGTAGATTGCCGATGACGGTCTTGCCGTCCATGGGCATCGAGACGACTTCGAGTGGAATGTCGAAGTATTTAGAAGCGGCGAGATACATTTCGCGCGTCTTATCGTAGGCGCGCTGCTTGCCCGGCGAGTTCGGGAAAGGATGGCGCGCAATGCCGTAATAGCCGTACGCCTTGATGAACGCGTCCTTCGCGGCCGCCGCGTTGCCTGTGCGCTCTTCGTCGCGCGCCTTCTGTTCCCACTTTTCGCCGATCGCGCTCCACGCCGCGGCCCACGGCTCGGGCTCGATCGAGCCGAGCTTTTCGATCGCGGCTTCCGCTTCCTGTTTATCGGCATGGATAAACGGCGCGCGCTTCCCGACGCGGCTCCGGATATCGTCTTTGATCTCTGCCATCGTACGCGGCGCGAACATGGAAGCCTCCTACTTTTTCTCTCCCCAGAGCTTATCGAAAAAACTGCTCTTTTCCATCTCGTCGAGATAGCGACGGTCGATCATATCGGCCGGCTTGATCACTTTGGCGCGCGCGTCGAGCGGCGCGATCTCGTCGAGCGAGGCCTGGAGCGCCGCGTCCTGAATCACCAAGCGCCGCTCGAGCGCGGGAATCTCCGAGTTGTACGAGGCATCGAGGATCTTCGTGTCGGTTACGCGCATGTACTTGCCGAGAACTTTGTAGACGAAATTCCTGTCGGTGTGGAGGATCTTCACGGCCTCCGCCATCGTGCGCATGAAACGGCCGATTACCGGGCTGCGCTTGGCGATGACGGAGCGCAGCGTCACAAGCGTTGTCGCACCGTAGGGGATGCGAAGCTCGGCGCCGTTGACGACGATGTGAAAGCCTTGCGCAATCGCCGCCGCATCGCCGGGCGCGACGATCGCCGCCGACTCGACCTTGCCGGCGACGAGCGCTGCCACCGTCTCCGGACTGCCGCCGGTCTGGATCATCTGCACATCACGCGCGTCCATACCGAGACGCCTGAGCGCCTGGATGGCGAAGTAATGCGTGTTGCTCCCGAAGCGGCCAACCCCCATGGTTTTTCCCTTGAGATCCTCCGGCCTGCGTACGTCCGACTTCGCAAGAATATTGTGGGTCAGAAAGTTTTTGATGCCGCCGACGAAGACAAGATCCTTCGACCCCTGCACATAAGCCCGCACGTTGCCGATCGCGCCGGTCACCTGGACCTCGGCGTCGCCGCCGAGCGCGGCCGCGGTTGCGACCGGCGAAGAGGTAATAAAAACAAGATGGAAGTCGAGATCGTACTTCTTGAAGAGGCCGGCCTCCTGGGCGATCCACGGCATCGACTGCGATAAGACCTGTGCCGAGTTGACGCCGACGAGGCGATCGGCGGCCGTTGCAACATCTCGCCGAACGGCCGTCATCACGAACACGAACACCGCGAGAAACAATATTGCGTGTTTCATTGCACCCTCACGCGCCTCGGACGCGGTCGATGATCGCCGCGGCGTCCGAAGATATTTTATCGCCGCGCCACACGACGTGCCCGTCCGGGCGGACGAGCACGAGCGCGCGCCCGTAGATTCGTTTAACATTCATATTGTCAAGCCTAACCACTTCAAACGGCACACGCTTCCGCTTCGCCGCCGCGGCCAACGGCGCGGCTTCGGCTTTGTCCGAGTCGAGCGCTAACAAAACGAAGCCGCGGCCGAACAGATCGAGCGTCGAGCGGCCGCCGGCGAGCGCCGCGTGTGGGGCGCGCGCCCCGGGCCGCGTCGTCGGAATATAAACGCCGTGGTCGAACGGCGGCACGGGCGTGCCGTCGCCGACGCAGATCGGCGAGTCGTCGTAGCTGTAACCCAGCTCGATGCCCGGCGAGTCGTTCTGAAATTCCTTCGCGCGCGTCTTGAGGATCGCCGCGCGCGCCTTTTCGCGCACCGCTCTCCCCTCCTCCGTGTCCGCGTCCAGCAGCGGCGAGACATTCAGCGCCTGATCGTAGCCCGCGCGCATCTCGCTCGCTTCCTGCACGTTGCGCATGCCGATCGGCCGCCGCTCGGGCTCGTAGCTCTCCAGGAGCTTCGGCCCGCCCCAGCCTTGGAGCACGGCGGCGAGCTTCCATCCCAAATCGACGGCATCGCCCACGCCGGTGTTCATGCCGAAGCCGCCCGCCGGCCACAGGAGATGCGCCGCGTCGCCGGCGAGAAAGACGCGGCCGTCGCGGTAGCGCTCGGCGACCACGCAGTGGCCCGTCCATGGGCGCACAGCTGTGATTTCGAACGGCACGTTTTCACCCAGCGCGTGGCGCAGCTTCCCCGCGGCGTCGAGCGAATCGATCTGATCCGGCTTGACGCCGCGGATGTTGAGGCGCCAGAGCTCGCGCGCATCGACCGCCGCGATCGCGCCTTGAATGTCGGCGTTGATGATTTGATATTGCACGGCCGGGCCGTGGCGGCTGATCGACAAGAGCGGCGAGCGAAAGAGCACGGCGACGTTCATGCCCTGCGAGAACGCGCCTTGCAATTCAATGCCGAGCTGTCGCCGCACATTGCTGCGCCCGCCGTCGCAGCCTACGAGATAATCGGCTTCGATCTCGCCACGCGCGCCGCTCTCTTGATCAACAACGGCGACAGAAACGCCGTTTTCATCCTGCCGGAACGATTTGAAAGCTAGGCGGTAGCGCACCTCGACGCCGGGAAGATTTCTTACATGCTTTTGCAGGATGGGATCGAAGAACGGCTTCGAGACCCAGATTCTTCCTTCGGGACTGTACGGCGACCGCGCGGCAGAGTCGGCGGCCGCGGGATGATCGAAGCGCGCGATCTCGTGGCCGTTCATGCGCGTGACGAAGATGTAGTTGCGCGGGTAGTCGCTCGGAAAGCCCGAGCGGTAGCGCACCTCGTCGGCGATACCCCAGCGCCGCAGATGCTCGCAGGTGCGCGTATTGACGAGGTTGGTGGTGGGGAACTCGACGCTGCCGTCGCCCTGCTCAATGACGAGACACTCGATACCGCGCCAGCCGAGCTCGGCGGCGAGCGCAAGGCCGGTCGGCCCGCCGCCGGCGATCAGGACGGGATAGCGCTTGCGGCCTTCGCTCATTTTAAGCCGGCCGCGGCTTTTTGCGCGAAGCTGAAGTCGAAGACGCGCGCCGGCGCGACATCTTTGTCGACGCCGCCGAGGCTTTTTTGGGTGAAATCGATCGCGCCCTTCATCCAGGTATCGTCCGCGAAGCCGGCGGCGGCGATGCGGCTCACGTAGACGTCCAAAATCTGCTCGGCGAGAGAAGCGTCTTTCACGCCGAGATATTCGCCGATGATTTTCGCGGCGTCGGCGCGGTTCTGCTTCGCGTAGAGAAGGCCGCGCAAG
>DATFWH010000099.1:0-3563 GCA_035259465.1 Binatia bacterium | reverse complement strand
CCTCGCGGAATCGCTTCTCGCGCACGCCGCGCTCCAGATCCTGATTGGTGGCGGCGACGATGCGCGCGTTCGCGCGCAGCATTTCTCGGCCGCCGACGCGGCTGTACTCGCGCTCCTGCAGGACGCGGAGCAGCTTGGTCTGGAGCTCCAGCGGAATATCGCCGACCTCGTCCAGAAACAGCGTGCCGTCCTCGGCGAGCTCGAACTTGCCGATGCGGCGTTCGAGCGCGCCCGTGAACGAGCCTTTTTCGTGGCCGAACAGCTCGCTCTCAAGTAGCTCGCGCGGGATCGCCGCGCAATTTACGGCGGTAAAGGGCTTGTCCCAGCGCGGCGAGTTGTAATGGATGGTCTTCGCGACGAGCTCTTTTCCCGTGCCGCTCTCGCCCTGAATCAAAATACTGGCTTCGGTGTTCGCTACCTGGCCGATGATCTTGTAGACCTTCTGCATCGCCGGGCTGGTGCCCACCATGTTGCCCGGCTCGTAGGACTTCCGCACCTCTTTCTTTAGCTGCTGGAAATCCTGCACGAGCTTCCGGCTCTCCAGGGCGCGCTTCACCTGCATGGAAATCTCTTCGTTTTCGAACGGCTTGGTGATGTACTCGAAGGCGCCGTTTTTCATCGCATCGATGGCGTTGTTCATCGTGTTGCGCGCGGTCATGATGATGACCGAGGCGGTCGAGCCGTTTTCTTTGACTTCCCTGAGCAGGTCGAGGCCGTCCATGTCGGGGAGGTTGATGTCGACGAGGCAGACGTCGAAGTCGTTTTCTTCCAGCTCGGCGCGGCCGCGCTGGCCGGTCTCGACCGCGCGCACCCAGTAGCCGTCCTCCTCGAGGAGGCCCCTAAGGACTGCGAGCACCGACTTGTCGTCTTCGACGACGAGGACTTTTCCCTGGTTCATGGGGTTCACGCGACGAGCAGGGATACTTTGAAGCAGGCGCCCGCGCGGCTCTCGACGCGGATCAGCCCGCCGTGCTCGTTGATGATGCGGTAGCAGATCGCGAGGCCGAGCCCCGTGCCGCCGCTCTTCGTCGAGAAGAACGGTGAGAAGATATGCGGCAGGTCTTCGTCCTTGATGCCGGGCCCGTTGTCCTCGATGTCGACCCGGATGAATTTCCCGCGCTCGCGCCCCTGCTCGCGGATATGGAAGTCCGTCTCGATGCGCGTGGTGACGGTGAGGGCGCCCCGGCCGCTCATCGCCTGAAAGGCGTTTTTCACGAGATTCAGGAAAACTTGCACGAGCCGCGCGCGGTCGCCGCGGATCGCCGGCAGGCTCGGATCGAAATTCTTCCGGATCTCCACGCCGGTTCCCGCGGCGTCTTCTTTCTCCAGCAGAAGCACTTGATCGAGGAGCTCGTGGATGTTGAGCGGCTCGAAGTCGATCTTCGAAGGACGCGAGAGATCGAGCAGCTGATCGATCAGAACGTCGACGCGGTTGACTTCGTTCACCACGATGTCGGCGTACTCTTGGAGGCCGGCATCTTCTCCGACTTTCCGCATCAGCAGCTGAGCGGCGCCTTTGATCCCGGCCAGGGGATTTTTGATCTCGTGCGCAAGCCCGGCGGCGAGCGTCCCCAAAAGCGCGAGCCGGTCCGCGCGCTTTAAGTCTTCCTCGAGCTCTTTACGGTGCGTGAGGTCGCGCAGCAGGATGATCGTTCCGAGGAATTGATCGTAGCGGTCCTGAAGCGGCGATACCGTGAGGTTCACCGCGACGTGCCGGCCGCGCGGGCGCGCGAGATCGCCTTCGCCGCGGCTCCCCGTCTGCACCGGCGGCTCGCTCATCCGCACCATATCGACGAGCCACGGGCTCTTCGCGAACACATTTGCATACGGCTGACCGAGGGCGAGCGACGCCGGCAGCTCGGTCAGCGCCTCCGCGCTTTGGTTGAAGAACGAGATCCTGCCCTGGAGGTCGGTGACGACGACGCCTTCTTCGAGGCTCGTGAGAATATTCTCCCAGGAGATGCGCGCCGCCGGGGCGGATTTTTCCCGCTCTTTCTTGATCGCGCTCATGAGGCGAAAAGCATACCAGAATCGAGGATTTTAACAAAACTTCAATCGGAGGATTTTAACAAAACTTCGCCGGCGGCACCCTTGCAATGGCTTCGTTCCGTGTGTTAAAAATTTAGGTACACTTAGGGGTTAGCACTCAAAAGTGGGCTCTTGCCCGCTTTTTTATTTTGAGGCTATGATACAGGTCGATCCCGTCGTGGCGCACATCTGGGAAATGGCGGGTCCGGTCGTTTCCGACGAGGGGATGGAGATCGTCGACGTCGAGTTCCGGAGCGAGGGCAGCCGCTCGGGCCGGGTGCTCAGAATTTTCCTCGATAAGGCAGGAGGGCCGACGCTGGACGACATCACGCGGGTGAGCCGTCGGCTGAACGAGCTTTTCGACGAGGCGCTCGACGTGGATGGCTCTTACGTTCTGGAAGTTTCGTCGCCCGGAATCAACCGCACGCTCAAGACGCGCGAGCATTTCGAGCGCTACATCGGCAAGCGGGTGCGCGTCCGGACGCGCGACCCGATCGAAGGGCGGAGATCGTTTTTAGGCATACTCAAGGAGGCGACGCCGGGAGAAATCGTGGTCGCGCTGGAAGGGCGCGATTATCGCATCGCCTTTCCGCAGATCGAAAAGGCGAACTACGAGCACGATTGGAGCGCGTAATATGCAGCAGGACTTAAATCGGGTCATCGAGCAGGTGAGCAAGGAAAAGGGGATCGACAAGTCGATTCTCATCAGCGCCTTGGAAAATGCGATGGTATCGGCGGCGAAGAAGACCTTCGGCCACCAGCGCAAGATCGAGGCGCAGTTCAATCCCGAGATCGGCGAGGTCGAGCTCTTCGAGGCCAAAACCGTCGTCGAGGCGATTCAAGACGCGGCCACTGAGATCACGCTGGACGAAGCACGCGAGACGCTCGATCCCGAGGCCCAGGTCGGCGACGAGCTTTTGAGCAAGCTCGATACGGCGAATTTCGGGCGCATCGCCGCGCAGGCCGCCAAGCAGAACATCGTCCAGCGCGTGCGCGACGCCGAGCGCGAGATCATCTACAACGACTTCAAGGGCCGCGAGGGACAGCTCGTCAACGGCATCGTCCAGCGCTTCGAAAAGAAAAACATCATCGTCAATCTCGGCAAGACCGACGCGATCCTGCCGGAAAAGGAGCAGGTGCCGCGCGAGCGCTATCGCCAGGGCGACCGCATCCGCGGCTTCATCGTGAGCGTCGAGATGACGAGCCGCGGGCCGCAGATCGTCCTTTCGCGCACGCATCCTGGAATGCTGATCAAGCTATTCGAGCAGGAAGTGCCGGAAATCTACGAGGCGATCGTCGAGGTGAAGGGCGCCGCGCGCGAGCCCGGCGGCCGCGCCAAGATCGCCGTCGTCTCCCACGACCCGGACGTCGACCCCGTCGGCGCGTGCGTCGGCATGAAGGGCACGCGCGTCCAGGCCGTCGTGCAGGAGCTCCGCGGCGAGAAAGTCGACATCGTTCACTGGACTCCGGACCAGGCGGAGTACGTCTGCCGCGCCCTCGCCCCCGCGAAAGTATCTAAAATCATCATCGACGAC
>DATFWH010000098.1:0-2015 GCA_035259465.1 Binatia bacterium | reverse complement strand
CGCCGTGCTCGATTCGTACGAGGCGCTGTTCGCGCTGACCGAGGCGCGCGTGCGCCGCGAGATCGCCTCGTGGCCGGACGGCGAGGCGGAAAGCGAGCGCTTCGTCGACAGCGACGGCATCGAGCTCGACAAGCCGGTGCGCATTCATGTGCGCATCGAAAAACGCGGGGACCGGCTGCGCTTCGACTTCACCGACTCGGCGGCGCAGACGAAAGGACCCGCGAATATCCGCCCCACCGTCGTGCGCGCGGCCTGCGGCTACTGCCTGACAGCGCTCACCGATCCCGCGCTCGCGATCAACCACGGCATGGCGCGCGCGATCGAGATCGAGACGCGGGAAGGCAGCGTCGTCGATCCGCGCTTTCCCGCGCCTGTGAATACCTATAATCCGACGGTGCACGCGCTCGTCGAGTCGCTTTTCGAGGCGCTCAGCCAACTGGCGCCGCAGAAAAAAGTCGCCGACGGCTGCAGCAGCCGCTCGATCATTATCGGCGGCCGCAGCAACAAGACCGGCCGCAGCTACGTGCAATACGAAATCTTCGGCGGCGGCTCGGGCGGCCGCAGCGGAAAAGACGGCGTGTCGGGCACGAACGTCAATCAATCGAACGCGCGCATCGCGCCGGTCGAGATCATCGAATCGGAATTCTCCACGCGCATCCGACGCTTCGAGCTCGTTCCCGACTCCGGCGGCGCGGGAAAATTTCGCGGCGGCCTGGGCTTCGTGCGCGAGTACGAAACGCTCGACCAAGAAGCGCGTATGGCGCTGCGCTCCACGAAACACACCGTCGCGCCGAAGGGTCTCGAAGGCGGGATGCCGGGGCGCACCGGCAAATGCACGCTCGACCCAGGCACCGACAAGGCGAGAGAAATCCCTTCGCGCTATTCCGACCACCTGCTTCGCCCCGGCGATGTCGTCCGGCTGGAAACGCCCGGCGGCGGAGGCCTCGGAAATCCGCACGAGCGCGATCCCCAGCGCGTTTTGAGCGATGTGCGCAACGGCTACGTTTCGATCGAGAAAGCGCGGGCGCTTTACGGCGTAGCGATCCACGCCGTAAACGGCGATTTCGCCATCGACAAAAGCGAGCGGAGATAAATGCCTGAGCGGCTTCGCTACGGCCAAGTGCAGTTCAGCGCGATGAACTGGCCTTTCTTCGCCGCCGAAGCGACCGATCTTTTTTCACCTTACGATCTTACCGTCGAGCGCAACGTCTTCACGCGCCCGCCCGATCCCGTCAAGGGTCTCATCGAAGGCTCGCTCGACCTCATCAACGTCATTCCCGACGTCGCGCTGCTCGAAGCGATCAAAGGTGCGCCGCTCGTCGTGATCGCCAATACCAACGAGCGGCCGCAATACCGCCTCATGGCCGCGGCCGACATCCAGGACGCGCGCCAGCTCGAAGGCAAGCAGATCGGCGTGAACGACTCGCGCTCGGCGGAATCGCTGATTTTGCGCAAGATGCTCCGCTTTCATGGTTTGAAAGACGACGCTTACGAGCTCGCCTCGGCCGGCCCGCCAGCCGAGCGCTGCGAGAAGCTACGCGCCGGCGCGATCGCCGCGACGATGGTAACCGAGCCCTTCCATTTTCTCCTCGAAAAAGAAGGCTTCATTTTCATCGGGTCGTCTGTAGAGGCTGCGCCCGCCTACCCTTTCACCGTGGCCGTCGTGCGGAAAACCGCTGAAGTCGACGGGCGCTTCGTCAACTTTCTCCGCGCGCTGACAAAATCGTGGGAATGGCTCGCCGCCACGGCGAATCGCGGCCGCGCGGTCGGGATACTAAGCGGCGTGATCGGCACCGATCCAGAGTTCGCGGAGAAGACCTACGATCTTTACTTTAATTCGCCGTCGCCGCCGAGCTTCGAGCCGACGGAAATCGGCGTCTCCGCCGTGCTCGAATTGCTCGCCGACAGCAAGCGGCTGCCGATGCCGCTGCCGCCCGCGCGGCGGTATATCGACCGGCGCTACTTCGAGAAAGTCGAAGCCGCTTAATCATGAGCGTCGACCCGATCACGCTCCA
>DATFWH010000097.1:0-4645 GCA_035259465.1 Binatia bacterium | reverse complement strand
TCTTGCCCGTTCCCGCCGCGCCGGTGAGCAGATAACTTTTCCCCGCGGGGAATCCGCCTTCGATCAGAGGGTCGAGGCCCGGAATGCCGGTCGCAACTCTATGCGATTTCATGGAGAGGTTACGGGCGGGGATTATACTATGTTTGGCGGCGTTTCGCACGTGCGAAACGCGGATGGAAAACCTGGTCGGGGCGGGCGGGAGAGACGGGGGGCGGACGAGTCTGGACGGCTCAGCCGGTCTTAATCGGCGCGAGGAACTGCTCGGAGGAGAGCGAGGGCGCCACGCGCGAGACCTTTTCCATGATCTTGTCTTTTTCCGCGCTTGTTTTCGCCTTGGCGTAGCGCTCGCGCAGCTGCTGCAGGCGCTGGCGCCGGACGCGGCGCGCGTGCAACTCGTTCCGTCTTACCTGACGACCCATCCTCCACCTCCGGGTTACAATAGCTTTGCGGCTTCGGCTTCGTTGAAGCCGAGCATTTTTTTCTGGCCCTTGGCGATGACCGGGCGCCTCAAGAGATTGGGCTCCTTCAGGATCATCTTGATGGCGTCTTCGCGCGAAGGCGGCTTCTGCTTCATGTTGCGCTCGCGGTAGAGCGCGTTGCGCGGGTTGAGAAAGTCCGCCGCCTCGACGCCGGAGAGGAGGTCGCGCAACTCCTTTTCCGAGAGCGGGTCCTTGCCGTACTCCCGCTCTTCCAGCGGAACTTTTCTAGCTTGCAAGAAACTTCTTGCTTTGCGGCAGGTGGTTCAGGTCGCTTTGTAGTAGAACTTGACCGCTTCCGCCATCAACTTCCCCGCTTATTTCTCGAACGCGCTCTTGAGCATCGGCTCCAATTCCCCGCGCTCGTGCAGCTCGTGCACGATGTCGCAGCCGCCGACGAATTTGCCGTCGATAAAGACCTGCGGGATCGTCGGCCAGTTGGTGTACCGCTTGATGCCCTCGCGCACCGCCGGGTCGGCGAGCACGTCGGCGGTCTCGAAAGGATAGCCGTAGGATTGCAGGATCTCGACGGTATGCGCCGAGAAGCCGCACATCGGCGCCTGCGGCGAGCCTTTCATGAAAAGCATGACTTTGTTGTTCTTTACCTTCTGATCGATCTTGTTCTGTACGTCGTCCATCGCTCCTCCTATGACTTGGCGGCGAGCCGCTCCCACTGCTCCGGCGTGTAGGTTTTGAGCGCCAGCGCGTGGATTCGCTCGCTCCCGAGCGCATCCTTGAGGACTCCATAAACCATTTGATGTTGTTCCACAAGAGATTTTCCGGCGAACGCCGATGCGATGATCCAAACCTGGAAATGATCGCCGCCGCCGGTCAAGTCGTCGACGCGGACCATCGAGTCCGGCAGCGCCTTTTCCAGGGCAGACTTGATCTCGTCCTGAGTCATGTCTTTATTTTACCACAGCGCCGCGCGATGTGTAATCACGCCTGCGGATCGAAATCCGACCGGCATTTCTTCAGCATGGCGCGGAGGTCCTGCCGCAATTCTTCGACCGTCGGGCGGCCGACGTACCAGTAGCCGCAGTAGATATTGTGCACGGTGAGATCCGGCATCAGCGAGAAGCCATACGGGATCGCGGTCACGCCGCGCGACTTCGATGTCTCGGTCATGTCGAGCGCTTTAACCACGGCCCGGTCGTGATCGCTCAGGAAGGGAAATTCCGCGCCGAGTCCGGCCTTGAAGGCCGCGCTCACCTCCGGCGGATCGACGCTCACGACCGCGAGCTTACAGTAATTCACGGCCAGCTCTTTCTGAAATTCCGTCAGCAGGCGCAACTGCACCTGGCATTTCGGTCACCAGTAGCCGCGGTAGAAAATCAGCAGCAGCGGAAAATTGGCGGCGATCGCCGACAACTTCGCCTTTTGGCCGTCGTCGGCCGCCATCTCGAAATCGGGAAACTTCTTGCCGATCGCTTGATTCATGATCCCCTCGATTATGTGTCCAGCGTGCTCGGGTGGAACATCTCTTCCGGCTTGAACCGTCGCGGCGTCATGCCGTCGCGGTGGCAATATTCGAGAATCTTGTCGACTTCGGCGCGCGTGTCGCGGAAGCCCCAGCGGTAGAAGTCGCGGCCGCCGGCGGCGCGCTCCTCTTCCCACAGCGCTCGGTACCACAAAGATGTCTGGTGCACGCGCTGCCATTCGAGCCATTGGTAGCAGCGCTTTTTCGATTCCTGCCACGCGTTGTAGAGACTCATCGCGACCCACGGGTTTTTCTCCAGCACCGCGTCCTTGATCAGCAGCGTGTGCATGATGGGAAAAAATCCGGTGCGCTTGTAATAGTCGCGCTCCAGTTCGGCGTGGTTGGGGAAGAGAAAATCGATCTCGGGATGCTCGTCCGGCGCCCAGGTTTCCGTCGTGACGCCGGCGGCCACCTGCCCCGAAGCGAGCAGCTCGCGCTGCGTCACGCCTTTCGGGCCGACCTCGAGCCTCACCCACGACGGCGCCTTCCAATCGCCGATGCCTTCCCAGCGCGCGGCGACCCAGGTGATCGAGCTCAAATCCACGCCGAACTCGTCCGCCAAGATGCCGCGCGCCCACAGCGCCGTCGTCGTGAACCAGGTCTGGATGCCCACGCGTTTGCCGTTCAAGTCTTTGGGTGCGCGGATGCCGGCGCGCTTGTTCACGTAGATATACGAATGGCGGAACATGCGCTTGACGAAGATCGGAATCGCCGTGTAGCCGAAGGTCTTGTGAGCGAGGTCCGCGATGTAAAGCCCGCTGTAGAACTCGGCGACATCGTAGCCGCCCTGGACCACCGCGCGCGGGCGCCCCGGGTCTTCCGCGACGGTGACGTCGAGGTCGATCCCTGCGGGCTTGACCGCCCCCTCGATCAGCGCGCGGGCGCGGTCGTAGGGCCCGCAGATCATTCTGAGCTTCAGCGCCATGGCTACTTCGGCGGCGCGTAGAGCTGGAGCAGATTGCCTTCGCTGTCGAAGAAGTAAAAGCCGCGTCCTGTGGCCCGCTCGACGGTTGGAATGTCGTAGACCTTCACGCCCCAATCCTTCATCTTCTTCGCGGCCAGCTCGAAATCCTCGCCGCTTACGACGAACGCCTGGTGCGTCGCGCCTTCTTCCTGGAGCGCGTTCTTCTCGATCGCGTGCGGCCGCTGGAAAAGCACGACCATATCGTCGCCGCAGCGGAGGTCCGCGCGGTTCAGCTTGTCGCCCATGTCGTCGCGGTTGAGCTTGGCGATCGTCATGCCGAGGATCTCGGTGTAAAACTTGACCGCCCGCTCCATGTCGTTGACCGGAATGCCCATGTGATAGACGCCGCGGGTCTTGATCATGCTCGCCTCACGGTTGCGCTCATAGCACGGGATGATATCTATCATCAAATCGCTGCCGATCAACAGTAAGGAGCTCGCGCATGGCCAAGATATCCGACCCATGGCATCATCACGACTGGGATTCGAAGGACTACGTCGCCGAGTGGGCGGAGCGGCAGAAGGGGAGAGAGCCCGACCGGCAGGAAGCATTCGCCGCGCTCGCGGCGGCGCTGCCGTATAAGAAGGACGCCGCGATCAAAATTCTCGACGTCGGCGCGGGCTACGGCGGCCTCGCCATGTATCTTCTCGCGCGCTTTCCCAACGCGGCGGCGTTGTGTCAGGACGGATCGCAGGCGATGTCCGACCTGGGCGGTGAGCGCATGAAGCCGTTCGCGGGCCGCTTCGGCTACGTCATTACGGATTTCAGCAAGCCGGGATGGAGCCGGAAAATTAAGGACCGCTTCGAGGCGGCCGTGTCGTCGATCGCAATTCATAACGTCCGCGACACCAAGACGATCCGAAGGATCTATGCCGACATCTTTCCGCTGCTGAAGTCCGGCGGCTGCTTTCTCAACTTCGACCGCATGCGCCCGTCGCTTGAAGATCAGCTGGACTATCTCAAAGAAGCGGGCTTCGAGCGCGTGAAATGTTTCTGGCGGGGCGAGGCGCGCTCGGTGATCGGCGGCTTCAAGGGTAGCGCTTCGCCATCTCGCTGAAGAAACCCTCTTTTTCCAAATCCTGCAGCAGGCTCAGGTCGACGAATTGCTCCGGCTTGGCGTTTTTCGCCTGCGGAATCTGGCCGGAGAATTCGTCGAGCAGAAACTGGATTCCCTTGAGAGTCGGATACGGCTTTTTCGACACCCTCCGGTTGAACCAGCCGACGGTCGCGTCGAGAACGTCGGCGTCATTGGTGCGGAGATACCTGGCGATGATTTTTTTGCTCTCGTCGGGCTTGCTGTGGATGTAGTGAATCGCCTCGACGTAACCCTTGAGCGCCGATTTGACGATGTCCCGCTGCGCCTTGATGTACGATCGCGTGGTGGCGAAGCCGTTCCCCTGGATCTCGAGCCCGAGGTCCATCATGTCGTAAACTTCGACCATACCCTGCTTTTTTGCGCGCGGGATCTCCGAGGGAGTGAGCAGCGTCGCGTCGATCCGTCCCGCGTCGATCGCCGCCAGCCGTTCGGCGGTGCCGCCGGCGACGATGATCGCGACGTCCTTATTCGGCTCCAGGTTGAGGCGCCGGAGCAGGATCAGCGCCGCGTTGTGCGACGCCGAGCCGAAGCCGCTGACGCCGAGTTTTTTGCCTTTGAGCTGCTCCAACTTCGTGAGAGTCGTCGGCTTGCCGACGACCGAATAGGCGTAAGAATTTTCCGACGAGGCG